>JBIIXH010000052.1:0-6341 GCA_044338475.1 Rhodoluna sp. | reverse complement strand
TGTTAGCTACAGCGAGAGCAAGCTAGGTTTCTTCTAAAAAGTGTCCTGCCCGCGGAAGATTACTTTCGCGGGCAGGATTTTTTACCCTAAGGATTCCAAATGGAAATAACCAGAGTTGATTTCACGGACACAGCTCGTGAGCTAATGGCCAAACTTTCAAAAATCCATAGCACGGGTTTGATGTTCCACCAGTCTGGTGGTTGCTGCGATGGTTCTTCACCGATGTGTTACCCGGCAGGCGAATTCCGAGTCGGCGGTAGCGATGTTCTATTGGCAGACATCGAAGTTGAAGGTGTTCCTGGAACAATCAAATTCTGGATGTCGCAAGAGCAGTTCGAATACTGGAAACACACGCACCTAACCATCGACGCCATTCCTGGTCGTGGTGGAGGATTCTCACTCGAGGTTCCAGAAGGCATGAGGTTTCTAACTCGCTCAAGAATTTACACAGACCAGGAATGGGAAGTCCTGAAAGACCAAGCGGTTCCAACCGGTAGGGTCTAGGCGTAGCTTCCACTCAAGCGAACTGCTCCACCTTGCACTCCCTTAGCGGAGGTAACAAATCCTGAAACGTCAGTTGATTCTTCGATGACTCCCAATTTCCAAGTCCTGATCCCCAGTTGATTCAGTTTTGCCATAACCGCATTGGCGGCAGATGGATCAACGACCGCCGCGAATCCCAAACCTAAGTTCCAAGTTCCCTCGAGGGACTCAAGTTGGTAGGCACCCCACTCGGCAAGAACCTTGAAGACATCCGCGGGTGACCAAGTTGATCGTGAGATCTCTAGTGAAACACCTACTGGCAAGACTCTAGAAAGATTTGCTGCGATTCCGCCACCGGTGATGTGACTTAGAGCATGAACCGAGTCACCGAGCTCCGACTCCAGTAGTTGGTTCAGAACTCCCGTGTAAAGCATGGTTGGCTCAAGCAAAACCTCACCAAGGGAATTTGATCCAAACTCAGAAACAGATTGGGTGTAATCGAGCTTGCTGTCTTCAACAATCTTTCGAACCAGAGAATAGCCATTCGAATGTAAACCGGAAGAGGCAAGCCCTAGAACTACATCGCCGACCTTTACTTTCTCAGGTCCAAGAACCTTGGCTGCCTCAACTGCACCAACAGCTGCTCCTGCGACGTCATACTCGTTTTCGCCAAGTAAACCTGGGTGCTCAGCCGTTTCTCCGCCCAGTAGTGCGACATCAACTGCACTGCAGGCCTTGGCAATACCTGTGACTATCTCGGCAATTCGGCTAGGGACCAACTTGCCGCAGGCGATGTAATCGGTCATAAACAAGGACTTCGCACCCATCACAACAATGTCATCAACAACCATGCCCACTAGGTCTTGCCCAATGGTGTCGTGCTTGTCTATCGCCTGGGCTATCGCAACCTTGGTTCCAACACCGTCGGTTGAGGTGGCAAGGATTGGCTGCTGGAAGTTTTTCAGAAAAGAAACATCCATGGCCCCGGCAAAGCCGCCGAGAGAACCAAAAACACTCTTGTTGTGAGTTGCGCTGACCGCTTGCTTCATCAGAGAGACCGCTAGGTCACCGGCTTCGGTGTCTACACCGCTACCGGCGTATGGGTCAGTCATTAGAAACCTTGTTGAAAGATCCTTCTTGGTGAATAGTTGCCACGCCTTTTTCGAGGAGGTTCTTACCCAAACGATCAGCGGTTGGAAGTTCAATTGGATAGGTTCCAGTAAAGCAAGCGGTGCAAAGCTCAGATTCCTTTTGCTCGGAAGCCTGGATCATTCCCTCTTTAGAGAGGTAACCAAGACTGTCAGCTCCAATGGACATACGAACTTCGTCTGGCGCAAGCCCTGTAGCAATTAGTTCTGCGCGAGTTGCAAAATCTACCCCGTAGAAACATGGCCAGGTGATCGGAGGCGAGGAGATACGAACGTGTATTTCCTTGGCGCCTGCTTCACGAAGCATTTGAACCAATGCCCGCTGAGTGTTTCCTCGAACAATCGAATCGTCAACGACGATAATTCTCTTGCCTTTGATTACTTCCCGCAGCGGATTCAGCTTTAGACGGATTCCAAGCTGTCTGATTGTTTGGCTCGGCTCGATAAAGGTTCTTCCAACGTAAGCGTTTTTTACTAGTCCGTGACCATATGGAATTCCAGATTCTTCACTAAAGCCAATCGCGGCAGGTGTTCCAGACTCTGGAGTTGGAATAACTAGGTCTGCTTCCACTGGATATTCTCGAGCCAGTGTTCTACCCATTTCAACTCTGGCATCGTAGACATTTCGGCCGTTGATGGAAGTGTCTGGTCTGGCTAGATAGACATACTCAAAAACGCAACCGGCTCTTTTTGGCTTAGCGAATTGTTTTGCCCGCAAACCATTTTCGTCGATTGCAATTAGTTCGCCTGGCTCGACTTCGCGAACAAAGGAAGCACCGACTATGTCTAGGGCTGCAGTTTCAGAAGCAACGACCCAACCCCGTTCTAGTCGTCCAAGAACAAGAGGTCTAACTCCTTGTGGGTCTCTGGCTGCATAAAGTGTTTGTTCATCCATGAACACCAGTGAGAAAGCACCCTTTACTTTTGGAAGTAATTCCAAAGCGGTGTTCTCGAGTGAGTTGTCTGGATTGCCTGCAAGTAACGCGGTAAGAACGGCGGTGTCGGTTGTGTTACCGCCAGTGATTTCGTTATCAGATTGCTCTGGGTAATTTGCTCGCAAAATTTCAAGAAGCTCTGCGGTATTGGTGAGGTTGCCGTTGTGCCCAAGAGCTACAGTGCCTGATGCGGTTTTTCCAAGAGTTGGTTGAGCATTACGCCAAGACGAGGATCCGGTTGTTGAGTATCTGGTGTGGCCGATTGCAACGTGGCCGACTAGTGACTCGAGTGCTGACTCGGAGAACACCTGTGAGACAAGTCCCATGTCTTTATAGACAAGAAGTTTTTTTCCATTTGAAGTTGCGATTCCCGCGGACTCTTGTCCGCGGTGCTGCAAAGCGTAAAGACCAAAATATGTAAGCTTTGAAACTTCTTCGCCTGGAGCCCAGACACCAAATACACCGCACTGGTCCTGTGGACCTTTTTCACCAGGAATCAGATCGTGGTTTAGTCTGCCGTCGCCGCGAATCACTCGTTCACCTTTGTGGCCATAACCTTCTTACCGCGTGATCTATAGATTGCATCAAACACCAGAGCGAGAATGATTCCAGTGCCTCCACCTGCAATTCCACCAAAGACAATGAGGAGTCCAGCGATTGCGGGTGAGCTAAGGCCCATGACAAGAGCTGCGACGATTCCGAAAATAAACCCGGTCAAAGCAAAATGAAGATACTTTGGAGCACGCCTGATGTTTACCTCAGCACTTGAAACGATGGGGGTTTGGCTCACGCTTTAAATATAGGGAACAAATCGGCTAGGTCTGACCTATTGCCCGAGGCGGTAAGTAAGCCTTTGCCAGAAAGCTCGTCAAAGGTCTCAACCCCTAGAGCAAGCGCTAACCAAGCCTCTGGGCCAAGCTCAACGACATTTGATGGAGTGCCGCGGGTATGAGTTGGTCCAGCCACGCACTGCACTGCTCCAAGAGGCGGGACCCTAAGCTCCACGGCGGCTCCTGGATGTCTAGTTCCTATTTCTTCGAGCAGGAACCTAACTGCCATGGCTAGCTCTTGGCTGGTGGCCGATCCTTGTTGGTAGCTAGCGATAGCTGCTTGGCCGTCTTGCAGGGAAATTTTTCTTCTGAGCACAGCTCCAGCCTACAAACCCCCAAATGCCACTTTGTTCAAGCTAACTAAACTAAGGAAGGTGAGGATTCTGATTTTAGGTCAAGGTGCCAGAGAGCACGCGATTGTGAAATCCCTAATCAGAACAGGAACCAGCCCAGATGACATCTTGGTGGCTCCAGGTAATAAAGGTATCTCCGAAGAAGTTGAGTGTTTTTCTGATCTCGATATCACTGACCGCTTAGCCGTAGACAAACTCGCTCTCGAGCAAGGAATTGAGCTTGCAATCATTGGGCCAGAGGCACCTCTTGTTGCAGGAGTTTCTGACTCACTGCGCGCTCAAGGAGTTGCAGTTTTTGGTCCAAGCCAAGTTGCTGCTCAGCTAGAAGGCAGTAAATCTTTTGCCAAGCAAATCATGTCTGCAGCTGGAGTTCCGACGGCAATGGCCAGGCAGTGCAAAACAATCGAAGAAGTTGAACAGGCGATGGAGGACTTTGGTGCTCCGTTTGTTATCAAAGCCGACGGTTTAGCCGCCGGTAAAGGTGTCATCGTCACAGATGATTCCAAAGCAGCCCTAGAACATGCTGCTGAGTATTTGCACATGGGTATCTTGGTGGAGGAGTTTCTTTCCGGCCAAGAAGTAAGTTTGTTCTTTCTGTCAGACGGCAAATCAGTTATGCCACTAACTCCAGCTCAGGACTTCAAGCGAGCCTTCGATAATGATCTGGGTCCCAACACCGGAGGGATGGGTGCATACAGTCCCCTGCCGTGGCTTCCTGAAAACTTCATCCAGGAAGTTGAAGACACTATTGCGCTTCCGACAATCAACGAGCTAACCAATCTAGGTGCGCCATTCGTTGGACTTTTATACTGCGGACTAATTGTCACCGACCGTGGCATCAGGGTCATTGAATTCAATGCGAGATTCGGAGATCCTGAGACTCAAGTGGTGTTGCAAAGATTGATCACCCCGCTGGAGTCCTTGCTTTATAAGGCAGCGACTGGACATCTTGAGAATGCATCAGATGCCCAGTTCACCCAAGATGTCGCTGTCACCGTTGTGTTAGCTAGCGAAGGTTATCCAGCAAGCCAAGCACCGCTTCGAGAAGTCAAGGGTGTCAAGAAAGCTGAGCGGGTATCTGGCGTTGAGGTTTGCTTTGGATCAAGTGTTGGCAGAGTTTTGTCGGTGGTTGCAACGGGGAAGACTTTCAAGAAAGCTCGCAAGCGTGCCTACAAAGCCATCGCAAGGATAACTCTTGATGGCTCTCACTACCGTACGGACATTGCAGCCAAGGTGGCGCAGTAGCATGTCGGAGAAAGTTTCCGGCTGGAAGCACTTTTATAGCGGCAAGGTAAGAGATCTTTACGAATCAGAAGATCCACCACAATCAGATTTGGTTTTGATTGTTGCCTCTGATCGCATCAGTGCTTTTGACAACATACTGTCTCCAGCAATTCCCGGCAAAGGTGAGAACCTGACTGCAATCACTAACTTTTGGTTTGACAAATTGGGTGTTCCAAATCATCGCGTTGAAACAGTTGCCATCCCAAGTGAAGTTGCAGAAAGAGCAACGGTAGCTAAGAAACTTGAAATGTATCCGGTGGAGTGTGTGGTTCGTGGCTACATAGCTGGCTCTGGGTACAAAGAGTATTTGGCAACTGGAGAAATATGTGGGATAAAGCTTCCTGAGGGTCTGAAAGATGGCGATAAGTTACCTGAACCAATCTTTACTCCCGCTTTCAAAGCAGAGGTTGGCGAGCACGATAAAAACATTGACTTTGAGAAAGTTGTGGAGCTTGTTGGTGAAGATGTAGCGCAGAAATTGCGTTCTATTTCAATTGAGATTTTCAATAGAGCTAGCGTAATTGCGCTAGAGGCTGGGTTAGTCCTTGCGGACACCAAGTTCGAGTTTGGTAGGGACCCAAAGGGCGAGGCAATAGTTCTTGCCGATGAGGTTCTAACCCCTGACTCCAGTAGGTATTGGGATAAGGCCGCCTACGAAAATGGCAGCACTGTTGAGAGCTTTGATAAGCAGATTGTTAGAAACTGGTTGCTTCAAATTTGGGATCCTGAAGGCTCGAACCCACCAACTGTTTTGAGTCCAGAGCTAGTTGAGAAGGTAAGTTCGCGCTATGCGGAGTTGCGTCAAAAGCTCGACCACGCAAACCAGTAAACTCAAGTTATTCCCAAGTTGTTTTAGCCACCATAGGGGGCCACTAGTTGCCGAAAATTGTCGTTCAGGTGATGCCAAAGCAAGACCTACTGGACCCTCAGGGAAAGGCTGTTGCCAAAGCCCTAGAGCGTTCCGGTCACAAAGGAATCAAGGCAGTTCGCATCGGTAAGCGCATTGAATTGCACTACCCATCGACTCCAACTGAAGCTCAACTGGCAGAGGCTCAGAAAATCGCAGAGAGTTTTCTAACTAACGGGGTCATCGAGGACGTTGTCTCGGTAACTGTGGAGCAAGACTAAGCAAATGAAAATCGGTGTCGTCACTTTTCCTGGATCTTTGGACGACCGTGATGCAGCGAGAGCTATCCGACTTGCCGGCGGTGAGCCGGTTGCCTTATGGCACGCAGACTCTGGCCTCAAAAAAGTGGACGCAGTAGTTTTACCTGGTGGCTTTAGCTACGGAGATTACCTTCGTTGTGG
>JBIIXH010000051.1:0-6481 GCA_044338475.1 Rhodoluna sp. | reverse complement strand
CTGACCGAAGAACTTTTTGCTTGGCTAAAGACTCAAGACGTTGAGGTTCTAACCGGTCACGAGGTTAAGTCTCTCAAGAAGAAAAACGACGTTTGGTTCTTGAAGGCAAAGAACGAAAAGTCAACTATCGAATTCATCGCACCTAGAGTATTTGTCGGAGCCGGTGGATGGGCACTCAAGCTTCTTCAGAGGGCAAGAGTCAAGGAAGTGCACGGCTATGGAACATTTCCAGTAAGTGGTCATTTTCTAAAAACAGAAAACCCAGAACTAGTTGCAAAGCATCAGGCGAAGGTATACTCGCAGGCTGCTGTGGGAGCTCCGCCGATGTCAGTTCCTCACCTAGACACCAGAGTCATAAACGGCAAAACATCCCTTTTGTTCGGACCGTTTGCGGGGTTAAACCTAAAGTTTCTAAAACGGGGTTCATGGTTGGATCTTCCTGGTTCAATACGGTTAGGGAATCTGGTGCCGTACATTTCAGTAGCCCTGAGAAATTTCCCACTGGTCGTGTACCTAGTCAAAGAGATTTTCAAGTCATCGAAACAGAAAATTGAAAGTCTCAGAGAGTTCGTTCCTAGTGCCGATCCGAAAGACTGGGAGCTCTACGAGGCTGGGCAGAGGGCGCAAGTAATCAAACCGGTAAAGGGTTTGGGTGTTCTTCAGTTTGGAACTGAAGTGATCAGCTCGGCTGATGGCTCGATAGCCGGATTGCTTGGTGCTTCACCAGGCGCTTCGGTTGCAACTAGGGTCATGCTGGATGTGGCAAGAAGGATGTTCAAGGAGCAAGAGAACCCGTGGATGAAATCTATTGCCAACTCAGTTCCGAGTTTTGGACAAAATCTCAATGAGGATCCCGCGAAGGCTAGAGAGTCTCTAGCTATGACTGCGAAAGCACTAAGGCTTAAGGCCTAGGCGACTGCAACGCCGAGCAAAGCTCCAACGCCGTAGGCCGCGGCCATTGTCACTAGTGACACAGCAACGTTTCTAAGGACTGGACGTAATGGCTTTGCCCCGCCAATAATTGCGGCGACATAGCCAGTTATCGCCAGAGAAATTACGACTGAAATAATTGTTGCTAGCTCCCGGTATTGGGTCCACGGCCCAGAGATTGCAATTATTGGTAAAACTGATCCCAGTGCAAACGATACAAAGGATGCAATTGCCGCAGCCATAGGCGACACGTGCTCATGCTTTGGAAACTTGCGTTCGACACCGTCTTGTTTGATGCGCGAGGCAATCTCGCTGTCGCGCTGCGCACTAACAGATGCGTATTCGCCACCGGCCATCGAAATCGATCCCGCCACAAGTGCCGCCACACCCGCAATCAAAATCGCATTGTTGTCGGTTGTGGCACCGGCAACGCCCATTACGATTCCAGCGGTGGAAACAATTCCATCGTTTGCCCCAAGTACAGCGGCTCTTAGCCAGTTGAGCTTTTTAGCTAGTTCAAGGCTTAGAACATGTGGCTGAGCGGTTTCCATTTGCTTCTTCCTGGGATTTTCTAGACTCGCAATGTTACCAAGCTCAACGCGGATAGCTCGTTAGGATTGACCATAGTCGAAGCCCAGATTGGAATAATCAATTGGAACAGCAGCTCTCCATCCTCTTGGATGGTGTCCAGCAGCAAGTAAAGCTTGGTTGCACCGGTTTTGAGCTTTTTTCTGACAAGTCAGTAGTGGCGATGCGAGTTTCGGGGGAGCTCAGGGATCTAGCTCACATAATTGCAGAAGGTGACTCGGTCGAGGCGGTAACTATCTCGTCCCCTGACGGATTGAGCATTCTTAGGCACTCAACCGCTCATGTGGCAGCGCAAGCGGTTCAGAACATAAACCCCCAAGCCAAATTGGGTATCGGCCCACCCATTGCTGACGGCTTCTACTACGACTTTGATGTTGCTGAGCCGTTCACACCTGAAGACCTAAAGAGCATCGAAAAGGAGATGGAGCGAATCATTCGCTCGGGTCAGCGGTTTGTTAGAAAGTCAGTAACCGAAGAAGAGGCGCGTAAGGAATTGGCCGAAGAGCCATACAAGCTCGAACTTATCTCTATCAAAGGCTCTGCAGACTTGGCTGAGGGGTCAGCTGAAGTAGGAGCCGGCGAGCTAACGATCTATCACAACACCGATCCCAAAACCGGTGAGACCATCTGGAAAGATTTGTGTCGCGGCCCTCATCTTCCGAACACCAGGATGATTGGAAATGGATTTAGCTTAACCAGACTCGCTGCGGCCTACTGGCGCGGAAACGAGAAGAACAAGCAGCTTCAGAGAGTCTATGGAACGGCATGGCCCTCCAAGGACGAGCTAAAGGCTCATCTCGAAAGATTGGAAGAGGCAGCCAAGAGAGATCACCGCCGTATTGGCCAAGAGTTAGACCTATTTTCATTTCCCGAGGAGATTGGTTCGGGTCTTGCGGTATTTCACCCGAAGGGTGGAACTATCAGGCGCGTCATGGAAGATTACTCGAGGCAGCGGCACGAGCAAGCAGGTTATGAATTCGTCTACTCACCACACATAACCAAGTCAAACCTTTTCGAAACTTCTGGTCACTTGGCTTGGTACGCAGAGGGAATGTTCCCCCCAATGAAGCTCGATGAGGAAGTTGATGAGCAAGGAATTGTTAGAAAGCAAGGTCAGGACTACTACCTTAAACCAATGAACTGCCCGTTTCACATTCTGATCTACAAGGCACAGGCCCGCTCATATCGGGAACTTCCGCTTCGGATGTTCGAGTTTGGATCTGTATACAGATATGAGAAGTCTGGAGTAGTACACGGGTTGACTCGAGTTCGCGGCATGACCCAAGACGATGCGCACCTGTTTGTGACACTTGAGGACATGGAATCAGAGCTTCAGTCTGTTCTGAAATTCGTTTTGGATTTGCTTCGTGACTATGGCCTCACAGATTTCTACCTGGAGCTTTCAACCAGAGACAAAGACAATGAGAAGTTTGTCGGCAACGACGAGCTTTGGGATAAAGCCACCGCAACGCTTGCCAAAGTTGCAACTGATTCAGGTCTTGAGTTGGTTCCAGATCCAGGAGGCGCCGCTTTTTACGGACCCAAGATTTCCGTGCAAGCGCGTGATGCAATCGGCAGAACCTGGCAAATGTCTACGAT
The DNA here is from genome assembly GCA_044338475.1 of Rhodoluna sp. Classification (GTDB taxonomy): domain Bacteria; phylum Actinomycetota; class Actinomycetes; order Actinomycetales; family Microbacteriaceae; genus Rhodoluna. Next base: position 3,364 of record JBIIXH010000051.1, on the reverse strand, counting down.
TCAATTGGATTTCAATCTCCCCGAGAGATTTGACATGGAATACACCGCTAGCGACGGTCTAAAAAAGCGCCCTGTGATGATTCATCGCGCCTTGTTTGGCTCTATAGAAAGATTCTTTGCAGTGCTCACCGAGCACTATGCCGGACACTTCCCACCATGGCTTGCGCCGATTCAGGTTATGGGAATCCCTGTTGCGGACGAGTTCGCACCTTATCTGTCCACGGTTATCGCGAAGCTCAAGTCGCATGGGGTTCGTGCCGAGATTGATTTAGGTGATGATCGGATGCAGAAGAAGATCCGGAATCACACTAAGGACAAGATTCCTTTCCAGCTAATTGCAGGTGGGGATGATCAAGCTAGCAATTCCGTCAGCTTCAGGTATCGAAATGGTGAGCAAGTTAACTCTGTTGGGGTTGAAGACGCGATTGCTCTAATTCTTGATGCCATTCAATCCAAGAAGCAGGTATAGGTGTCCGGTCCCGAGTTTTTACCTGGAGTTCCAGATAACTACCAGAGGCTTTGGACTCCTCATCGACTTGTCTACATACAAAACGGGCAGCAGCCAAAAAGGGAAGAGTGCCCGTTTTGTCTAGCCCCGCAAGGTTCTGACGAAGATGGCCTCATTGTCTTTCGTGGAGAAACCTGCTTTGTGCTACTAAACCTTTTTCCATACAACTCTGGTCACTTGCTGGTTTGCACCTATCGCCATGTTGCCGGTTACGAGGAGACAACACTGGAAGAGGCCGCAGAAATGGCCGCTTTGAGCAAGCGGGGAATGCAGGTGCTAAGGAAGGTTTCTAGAGCCCAAGGTTTCAATCTGGGTATGAATCAGGGTGAGCTTGCGGGGGCTGGAATAGCAGAGCACCTTCATCAGCACATCGTTCCGCGCTGGAGTAATGACTCAAACTTCTTCCCGATTATTGCTCAAACCAAGGCCATTCCAAGGCTTCTTGGAGAGGTTAGGGCTGAAATTCAGAAGGCCTGGACGGAAAGCTGATTGGCCCTGTTGGAGGGTTAGAATATTCGAATGAACCCTTCAAAAAATGAATCAACACCACTTGTTAAGCGCGGCCTAGCTGAAATGCTAAAGGGCGGTGTCATCATGGACGTCGTAAACGCCGAACAGGCGAGGATTGCCGAAGACGCTGGCGCAGTAGCGGTTATGGCTCTAGAGCGGGTACCCGCCGACATTCGTGCCCAAGGTGGTGTCGCCAGAATGAGCGATCCAGATTTGATCGATGGGATCATCTCTACCGTTTCCATTCCAGTTATGGCTAAGGCTCGCATCGGTCACTTCGTAGAGGCCCAGGTTCTCGAATCTCTAAAAGTTGATTACATTGACGAGTCTGAAGTTTTGTCGCCAGCTGATTACGTAAACCACATTGACAAGTGGAAGTTCGACATTCCTTTTGTCTGCGGTGCGACAAATCTAGGTGAAGCACTTAGAAGAATCACCGAGGGTGCGGCCATGATTCGTTCGAAGGGTGAAGCCGGAACCGGTGATGTTTCTGAAGCAACCAAGCACATCAGAACAATTCTTGGAGAGATCAATCACTTAGCTTCAAAGAGCGAAGACGAGCTTTATGTGGCTGCCAAAGAGCTACAGGCTCCTTACGATCTAGTGCGAGAAGTTGCCAGAACCAAGAAGCTTCCGGTTGTCTTGTTTGTCGCTGGTGGCGTTGCAACTCCTGCGGATGCCGCCATGATGATGCAACTCGGTGCTGACGGGGTGTTTGTCGGCTCTGGAGTGTTTAAGTCCGGTGAACCCGCTAAGCGCGCCGCCGCAATTGTTAAGGCTGTCGCAGCTTTCAACGATCCTGCCGTAATTGCTGAAGCGTCTAGAGGTCTTGGTGAAGCCATGGTTGGCATCAACGTGAAAGATCTTCCAGCACCTCATCGTCTTTCGGAGCGCGGTTGGTAATTGCGTATCGGAGTTCTAGCTCTTCAAGGTGACGTTCGAGAGCACATCAACACGCTGAGTCAGCTCGATTGCGAACCTGTAGAGGTAAGAAAATCCTCCGATTTAAAAGCTCTTGATGGAATTATTCTTCCCGGAGGAGAGTCCACGACCATTTCAAAGCTGTTGGACATTTTCGACCTCAGGAATCCACTTCTTGAATTCATCAAATCCGGCAAAGCTGTCTTTGGAACCTGCGCAGGAATGATCACTTTGGCAAATGAAGTTCTAGATAGTGCTTCTGGTCAGAAAAGCCTTGGAGTTATGGACATCTCAGTGAGAAGAAACGCCTTCGGCTCACAGTTAGATTCGTTCGAGGAAATAATCGATTTTGAGGGTGAAAAAATCAACGTTGCATTCATCAGGGCTCCAATCGTTGAAAAGACAGGCAAGGGCGTACAAGTGCTTTCTAGTCTTGGCGATGGACGAATTGTTGCCGTAAGACAAGGGAACTTATTGGCCACTTCATTTCACCCGGAGATAACTGGGGAAACATCTGTTCATCGGTATTTTTTGAACATGGCTAGCTCGGCTAGCTAGCTTCTGATTTAGAATTCATAGCGACAGTAAACAAGGAGCATAATGTCAGGTCATTCCAAGTGGGCCACCACCAAGCACAAGAAGGCGATTATCGATTCTCGCCGTGCCAAGCTTTTTGCCAAACTGATTAAGAACATTGAGGTGGCTGCCCGTATTGGTGGAGCCGATATGGATGGCAACCCAACGCTGTATGACGCCGTGCAGAAAGGTCGCAAGAGCTCGCTTCCCAATGACAACATCGAAAGAGCTATTAAACGCGGTTCTGGACAAGACGCAGATGCAGTTGAGTATCAAACAATTTTCTACGAAGGCTACGGCCCGAATGGCATAGCCATTTTGATTGAGTGCCTAACCGACAACAAGAATCGTGCCGCAGCAGATGTCCGATTGGCTGTGAGTCGAAACGGCGGAACGATGGCGGACCCTGGAAGCGTGTCCTATCTTTTTAGCCGCAAGGGTGTTATTACTATTGAGCGCTCTGATTCGGTTTCGGAGGACAAGATCTTGGAAGTTGGCCTAGAGCACGGTCTAGAGGACATCGAGACAAGAGAGTCCAGCTTTGTTTTGTTCACCGACCCCTCAGCAATGGTTTCGGTTCGCACCGCTTTGCAGGGTGCCGGTCTTGACTACGAAAGCGCGGATGTCGAGTTTGTACCAGCTGCATCGATCCCTGTTGATGTAGAAACTGCCAGGACTGTAATCAAGTTGATTGAAGCTCTTGAGGATTCCGATGAGGTCCAGAGTGTTTACTCGAACTTCGACATTTCCCCAGAAGTGCTAGCCGAGCTAGAAGCTTAGAAGTGACTCGAATACTGGGAATCGACCCCGGTTTGACTCGCTGTGGTGTTGGTGTAATTGACTTGGGTA
>JBIIXH010000050.1:0-6484 GCA_044338475.1 Rhodoluna sp. | reverse complement strand
TGCAACGAAGCAGGCGGAATCCTTGATGACTTGATTGTTTACCGCCTCGCAGAAACTAGCTTCCTGGTAGTAGCAAACGCCTCTAATAAAGATGTAGTGTTTCAAGCTTTCAAGGCACGCCTAGCTGGCTTCGACACTGAAGTTAGAGACGAAAGCGACTCTTGGGTCCTGCTTGCTATTCAAGGCCCAAAATCAGTTGAGATTCTTTCAACGATTACGTCTGCTCCACTTTCAGAGCTCAAGTACTACGCGATCTCGGAAGCAAAGATTGCTGATGTTGACTGCTTGCTGGCTCGAACTGGTTACACCGGTGAAGACGGTTTTGAGATTTACATTCCAGTGGCAGCTGCCGAGAAGGTCTTTGATGCCCTCATGGCTGCTGGATCAAAATTTGATTTGATGCCAACCGGCCTTGCCTGTCGAGACACCCTCAGGCTAGAAGCTGGTATGCCACTTTATGGCCACGAGATGAATGAAGATGTAAACCCATACCAGGCTGGCTTTGGCAAGGTAGTTCGGCTAGACAAGCCCGGGGACTTCGTGGGAAAAGATGCCTTACAGAAACTTTCAGAGTCCAAGCCAACCAGGGTTTTGGTAGGGCTAATCGGTGAAGGCAAGAGAGCTGCACGAGCTGACTATGAGATTTTCACCGAAGGTTCAGAGACGGCAATTGGCGTTGTCACCTCTGGTGCCCTGTCGCCGACCCTTGGATACCCAGTAGCGATGGGGTTTTTGAACTCGGATCTGGCTGCGGTAGGTTCCAAAGTTTCGGTAGACGTAAGGGGCACAAGACTTGCGTTTGAAGTTGTTCGCCTTCCGTTTTACAAAAGATAGTCGACAAGGTTCCGTAAGCACCGAATCAGCTAGGAATACGTACCTGAAGTACGCTTCCTCCATTGGGGCTGGAGTCTATAGACCAACGATCTTTTGAAATTGCTTTATAGAGTTCTGTGCCAAGGCCTGGTTTACCTGCCCTTGGGCCAAGTCCGTCATCTCGAATTGATAAGAGCATAACGCTTCCCTCAGGGTCGGAACCTTCTAGTAGCGACACTTGTATGCTCTTGGCGAGCCCGTGCCGGATTGCGTTTGAGACCCCCTCCGATACGACCTGTACCACTAGCTTTCTGCTGGCCTCGGGAATCTCCAGCAGCTTATTCTGCACATCAAAGTCAATCCGAACAAATCCTCTCCAACGGCTCCGAATCTCCTCTAGTTGGTCCATGAGGGTTTGGGTTGAAATTCCGGAGAATCCTCCCAAAGCTCCATCCAGTATTGCCTCTACTTCCCTAAGCCTCTCGAGCAACTCGGTGCTCGTTATTCCCTTACTCTCAATAGCCAATGCGGAAGACAGGAGTTCGTTTTGAATGTTTCCGTGAACGTATTGAGCCAGTTCCCGATTATTGAGAAGGCTAATTGCAGCCCTGGCTTCCGCGTCAATTTTGGAATCACCGATAAGTGAAACCAGCTGCTTTCGTATCTCGGCTCTGCCAGTCACAACTTCTCTTGCGATTGACGCAAAAAGGGTAAGTTGCGATAACCACAAAAACAAGGAGGCCCAGTTCGCGATCAAGGATGTGCCAAAGATATCTCCGAATACTAGCTCGGCCGTTACTGGCCCGAGGACCGAAACAACGATGTTTGCACCCAAGTAAATTACCAAAACAAGATTCACTGAAGTTCTAGGAATCATGTTTGCTGAAGCAAATACAACAACAGCTATGGAGACATACAAAGCGGTGCGCAGCAAGGCTTCGGTTGGCTCATATGCAAGGAAATGTATAGGCAGCAAGCCTAGAAGATATGCAATTCCAATCACCGTAATAGGGAACGGTTTTCTTATGAGGGAAACTTGTGCAGTTTCAAAGATTGAAAACTTGACCTTTTTTGCATCACTGCTGTCCCAGATTCTCTGGGTCAGAGGCCGCAACCCCTCGTCAACAAGCAGCCGAAGCTTCTTAGCTATCAAAGCATTCGTCGATGCCCCAGGGGCTTTTGACTTTAGGTCAGCGAGTTCTAGTTTGGATTTTTCTATAAATTCCCGCAAGTCTTTACTGGCCCTCTCGGAGATTGGATCCAAAGGCCCCCTCAAAGACTCTTCGATCCTCTCCGCTAGCAGCACCTGACGTTCAAGTTGGTAGTTAGCGAGCGTCGCAGTCACTAGAGCCAGTAGTGGAATAAATGTGATTCCAAGCATCGTGGTTTGAACAACTCTTGTAGAAACTGCGAGCTCAAGCGAGGTTTCCGATCCGAAGACCCAGCTAAAAAATCCTGTAGTCCAGCCTTTGAGCCAACCTATGCTGGCTCCAAACAGGAAGATCAAGAAGATGTTTACTGTTTGCTCTGCCTTTTTTCGAAATAACGTCCGATCAATTAACTCTAGGTAAAGCCAACAAACGAAGATTGATGCCACGTTTGCTAGAACTAGAGTGAAGTACCGGTAAGTAGGGTCTTGTGAAACCAGGCCTGGGTCGGACAAGCCGATTCCTGAGGAAAGAACGGAAACTGCAATCAGGAATGGGACCGTGTAGAGCAAGCTGATTCGGTTGACGAGAGACTTTCCTCCGATATCAGCGATGAGTTTTGACCAGTTAATGCTCTCCTCCTGGATCAATTCCGAGTGCTCTGAAGTAAACCTTCGCCATATGGACTCTCTGGTTTCTGGAAGGGTCAGACTCAACACCCATGATTTTGGCAAGTCTCGCGATGGCAGTCTCCACTGACTTTTCCGTCACGAAGCGTCTTTTGGCAATCTCGGCATTTGACAGACCCTGGGCCATTAGGCGCAAAGTTTCAAGTTGAACATCCGTGAGATCTCCGATAGCCCCCGGTAGGCCAATCTTTGAAGAGTTCGGGCTATTCCATGTGCTCGAATCGGTCGAGCTAGTGAGGGCTGTCACTAGCACCTGAGTGTCATTAACCGATTTCTTGTTGAGGTAAACAGAACCTCTTGGTGGGTCTGGCAGGTTTGGGTTGAGAAGACGTGGGTCTTCAAAACTAGTGAGAATTACTATTCCAATTTTGGGAAGAATTCTTCGCAGCTCAACGGCTAGATCTAGCCCAGTAGGGCCGGATCCAAGATGGAGATCGAGGAGGGCTACCTCTGGTTTCAACTCGTTTGCCAATGCAAGAGCACTAGGGGCGTCGGCAACTTGCCCGATAACCTTGATCCCTTGAGACTGCAAAGCTGTCGAAATCATGAGCCTTGTGAAGTCATCATCTTCAACAACCACAGCGTTTAGGTTCATATAGATAAGTATCGGCCTAAACCCACCTCCGTTCAGGCTTTTCTGATCTATTGTTTCGCTGTGGGGCTAACCCCTCAATTACATAGTTCTTTCACTAATCCCATGGAGTCTATGTTTCTAAGGGAATACCTTGGAGACATGAAAATCATCACTGGTCTAAAACAGTCGTTGTCGCTGCTTGCCGTTTCTGTGCTTGCCGCCACAGTCATGCCTACTGCCTCGCTCGCCGAAGGCGAAGACGCTCCCAGCGGAGACTTTACGGTAAATGTTTATGCAGACCTAGAGGCTTTTGGGGATCCATGTGATGTTGGGCCTGGGGACGCGTCAATCTTCATAGAACCTGTCTCTGGCACACTGACAACCTCTGAAGAGTCTCCGGATAACGCAAGGTTTTCTGAAGTGGAACCAGAAGTAGTTGTGGAGTACTCGGCCCAAAGCTTGGATGATTTGTCCGTTTCGGATGTATTCGACTTGTATGAGCTGGATCCATCGCAGATTCCTGGATTCGAACCTGCCGTTTACATAAATTCTAATGAATCTGATGGCGTGGAAATGCGGGTCCCGTCTTCAGCAAATATTTCTGAGGGCATATCTGTTGGTGTTGGCGACACACAATTCCTAGTCTCTTCATTTGAACTTGACCCCATAGATGGCGACTACTCGATTGTTACAGCAACTGGAGCTTCCTTCGTGGCGGGAGAGTCCTACACCTTTAGCCTCGATGTTCCGAGTTTAACCTCGTTCACATACAACCCAGATTCACAGAACATGGATTTTTACGAGATTCTGCCATTTGATATGTCTCCAATTGGAGTTATTGATTCCGTGGAAGTTTCGTACTTCAGCGCATTACTTCAAATGCCCCGACAGAGCATTTCGGCAAACCCATACACCGTGAGCTTTGATGCCGATAGCTGCAATGACGACGAAACAATTGGTCTCTTAACCGCAACAAGGTCAGATGTTGAGTTTACTGACCCTCAAGCCGGATTGCAGTCGATTGAATTAGAGCTCGGGGGCGACGGTGTGCCCTTGAATGAGGGAGAATTCTTTGGTCATGCGATGCTGAGGACAAATGATCTTTACGGGCTGGATGGGCCTTCGGTCATTCCTATGTTCTTTGCTCAAACACCACCGCAGGTCGAAGTGGAATTTGGTGGGTACTTTCCGCTGTATTTAGGATACTTTGGCGCACAAACCTACGAACCATTGATGAATATTTTTGGCGACACTCCTGCTGGACGATTCTCTGTAACCTTTGACCACAGGCTATATGTTGATGCTATTCAGTACGCGAACGTTGGTCCATGATGGTTGTGAGGGGCCGCAGGCTATCCGTGATAAGGAAGTCACTGGGTTTGCTGGCTGTATCGGTACTTGCGGCAACAGTCATGCCAACAGCCTCGCAGGCTGAAGGGGAAGATGCTCCAAGTGGAGACTTTACGGTCAATGTCTATGCAGAACTAGAGGCGTTTGGAGATCCTTGCGAGGGTGGATTTGGTGGAGGCTCATCATTATCAATTTCGGTTAGTGACCAACTCTATCCGGAATCCTCACCTGGTGAAACAACTGAAATCACACTGGACGAGACCCAAGGGGTGAGGATAGAAACTTATCCCGGTGGAGAGGGTGCCGCAAACCTTGAAAACTTACTTGCGCTTCACTTCATTGAGAACCCAATAACTAGCATCCCTGGTTGGGAAGCCTACCCCGACGGAACTGCAAGTTACGACAATCAGTTTGAGACCCTCGATTGGGATATCCCTTTGGTCGTAAATGATACAGAATTATATGGCGACATTATCGCGGGGGAATTTGATGCCTACTCATACGAATTGTCTTTACCCAGACAAACAATTTACGCCCCCTGGCAGGATGTTTCCTTTGATGCAGATTCTTGTGATGGTTCTAATTTAGTTGGTGTCTTGACTGTTGCTAGGTCTGATGTGATGTACGAGGCGCCCAACGAACAACCAATCTCCGTCGAAGCTGACTGGGCCGAGGGGTATGTGCTGGATACTTCTCACAACGAAAGAGGGTTTTTCGGAACCGGTAAGTTGATTAGCTTTACAGATTTACTTGGTTTTGGTTCCTTAATGCCTCAATACCCCGCTAACATACCTGCGAGCTCGGCAGGGGCAGAAGTCACCTCGGTCGGATTTGAAGGCGAGCAAGGTTATGGAACCAAGGTTGATGTCTTCGGGGCTTCGCCGGCTGGAGGTTACTACATGGAAGTCAAACACAGGCTCTATGTAGATGCAGTTCAATACTCCTTGTGGACTGAGAATTTCTTGTTGGACTAACCCATTGGATTCCATTCTAAATTTCAGCATTAGTTCTAAATCGATACTTGATGGGTTAACCCCTCAAATGTCGTCAAATTCTTCGGCTGAATATGGTGGGATCCTGGCCCTAGATAGTCTTGGCTAGTGATGTTGATATCCAGAGTAAAAAAAACCGCTTGGCTTGTTGCAATCTCCGCTTTCGCGGCAACGGTAATGCCAACTGCCTCCCTAGCTGAAGGAGAGCTAGACCTACCCTCTGGTGACTTCACTGTAAACGTCTACGCCGATTTGGATGAATTTGGAACCTTTGATCCTTGTGAAGGTTTCGGGGGGGCATCTTCGCTAGCGATTCAAGATGAGTATGAGCGACCCTGGTCGCTTGAAGCAGATGGCACCGGAGTCGTTTCCTTGGAGAGGCTTAGTACTAGTGAATTCTCCGAGACCACAGAACCTGGGCTTGAAGATTTATTCGCCCTCTATAACTTGAGTATGTTTACTGACATTCCCCTTGTGGTAAACCCATTTACTTATGTGCCTGGAAGTCCCGAAATTGCATCGGTCACCTACGACACGAGTGGAGGAGACAACCTGCTTGTGTTTGATGCTCCTCCATTTGGAGTCATTGACTCTTCTGAGCTCACGGCTTACGCAGATATGGTGGCTCAATCGCGCTTGACGATCTATGCACCTGCCTATGACGTCGCGTTTGATGCCGATGATTGCGACTTTTCTACAAATTACGGCGTTCTAACAAGCTCAAGATCTGAAGTTTTGTACCAAGCAACAGAGGCAGATTTTCCATACTCGATTGAGCTTGATTTTACTGGGGATCCAGAAACTATGGACTGGGATGGTGGCACTGCTCTTATACTAATTGGAACAAACATTGTCGGCGAGCCCAACCCAGTTCCGCAATTCGAAGCCTTTGAACCTTTTGATTCAGGGGACTTATTT
>JBIIXH010000049.1:0-6621 GCA_044338475.1 Rhodoluna sp. | reverse complement strand
TAGGGATGCTGGAGCAATTGAACTAGTTGGTGTCTTTTCGCATCTTTCTGGAACCAGCGAGAAAGATGATCTCGAACAACTGCGGGTCTTTGAAGAAGCTATAGAAACTGCCTCAAGTCTTGGAGCAACATTCAAGATTCACCACATCGCTGCCAGCCTTGCAGCACTTAGGTATCCAAGTACCAGGCTAGATATGACCAGAATCGGCGCTGCTCTGTACGGTCTAGATCCAGGTCTTGAAACAAACATGAGGCAATATGGCTTACTCCCCGCCATGCGCGTTACTTCTGAGGTAGTTCATGTAAAGAAGGTGCCCTCAGGGCACTCACTTAGCTACGGATACCTACACAGCACAACGGGAGAGTCCACTCTGGCCTTGGTTCCCTTCGGCTACAACGAAGGATTCCCAAGAATCTCCACAGGAAAAGCAGAAGTTTCCTTGAACGGAAAAAAATATAAAGTCTTAGCCAGGGTTGCAATGGACCAATTCATCTTGGATCTCGGGAGCGATAGCGCCGAAGTCGGCGACGAGGTTGTCATCATTGGGGATGGAACCAAGGGCGAGCCAACTGTTGAGGAGCTTGCCAAAGCCGCTGGAACAATCAACGACGAAATCGTGACCAAGATGGGCGGCCGAGCGAAGCGGGTCTTTAGTTGAGTGCTTCTTCGCACCTAACTATCGAAAACGAGCAGCAGATGCATAAGCTCGGTTTGCAACTGGGTTCGATTTTGCAGCCAGGGGACCTAGTGTCATTAAATGGCGTATTGGGTGCTGGAAAAACCACCCTCACCAAGTCAATCGGTGAAGGCGCCGGTGTGCAGGGAAGCATTTCGTCGCCCACTTTTTTGATAGCCCGCACTCACGCCACTGACTCGGGAACAAACTTTGTGCACATCGACGCCTATCGACTTTCTGAACCAAGAGAGTTAGATGATCTCGACATTGATTACGCAAACTCGATTTCGGTTATTGAGTGGGGTAAGGGATTTACTGATGGAATATCGGAATCCATACTGGAAATACAAATTGACAGATTTTTAGAATCTGAGGAGCGCGAGCTAACGATTCTTGGCAAAGGAAGATTCAGCAATATCTCTGAAACGCTCGGAGATCTATCGTGAGCAAGATTTTCTTGGCGCTGGACACCTCCCAAGGAACCACTGTTGCGGTGTTGATCGACGGCGAGGTTGCCTCTGAACTCAGTGATCCAAACCCAATGCGTCATGCTGAAAACATCGGAACACTTATCGCTGGCTGCTTAGATCAAGCTGGTGTCAGATCGACAGATGTCACTGACGTTGCTGTCGGGCTAGGCCCAGGTCCTTTCACTGGCCTCAGGGTTGGCATCGCTGCCGCCAAGATGTTTGCCGCTGGAGCCAAAGCTGACCTCCATGGCGTTGGATCTCTAGATGCAATCGCCTTTGAGCTAGACCTTGCTGAGCCAACTCTGGTGATTGCAGACGCCAGACGATCCGAGGTTTACTATGGCCTCTATCAAGGTAAGAGCGCCAACGGCACCCCTAAGCAGCTGTTGGTTCCAGGAGTTACCAAGCAGGCCGAGCTCGAAGCCAGCCTCCAGAGCGAAGGTCAGGCCTACAAGCTTGTCCAACAGCCAGTCAAAGCATCATCGATTGGGTTACTCGCCTTAGCGAAGCAATCTGAAGGCATCACAAATGGCACGATTCAGGCGAATTACCTTCGAGAGCCAGACGCCACCTATGCCAAGCCCAAGAAGGTGACCGGATGAGTCATCAAATCAGAATTGCCACCGAATCTGACCTAGAGCAAATCATGCTCGTCGAAAAGGCATGTTTTGGAAACGACGCTTGGTCTAAGGCAAACATGAAAAGCGAATTGATAGCCCCGCATACAACTTATGTTGTTGCCGAAGAGTCAGGAAACCTAATTGGTTATGCGGGACTTAGCAAGCTAGCCACTGCAACATCTTCTGACATACAAACAATTGCCGTGAGCGATAGCCACCGCCGTTTAGGTGTTGGTCGTGCACTGATGAATAATCTTCTGGAGTTTGCAAGTGAGCAAGGTGCCAAAGAAGTTTTTCTAGAGGTGCGCGAGGATAGGCCAAATCCGCAGAATCTCTACAAATCACTTGGCTTTACTGAAATTGATCGTCGCGAAAACTATTACCAACCAGACGGCGTTGCCGCGATTGTGATGCGACTTGATTTGGAGGTTCAGAAATGAGCACTCCTATAGTTTTGGGAATTGAAACTAGCTGCGATGAAACCGGTATAGGAATTGTCCAAGGAAACAAGTTGCTAGCAAATGTCATTTCGTCCTCAATGGATCAGCACGCCAGATTCGGTGGTGTGGTTCCAGAGATTGCAGCACGTGCTCATCTAGAAGCCCTGGAGTCAGTTCTAGCCAAGGCGCTCGAGGATGCAAAGATCGCAATCAATGACGTGGACGCTATTGCGGTTACCAACGGACCAGGACTTGCTGGCGCTTTGATGGTTGGAGTCGGCGCTGCGAAAGCACTGGCTGTTTCTCTCAACAAGCCCATTTATGCCGTCAACCATCTGGTTGCCCACGTAGCGGTAGATATCTTGGAGCGGGGGAAACTAGAAACCCCAACCGTTGCGCTGTTAGTAAGCGGTGGCCACACCTCTCTATTGCTGGTTCGGGACATCTTGAACGATGTGGAACTACTGGGCGAAACCGTTGATGATGCAGCTGGAGAGGCCTTTGACAAGGTCGCTCGGGTGCTTGGCCTTGCCTATCCTGGTGGGCCAGAAATCGACAAAGCTGCAAAGGAGGGAGATCCAAAAGCCATCAGGTTCCCTCGAGGACTAAGCCTTCCAAAAGACATGGAGAACAACCGCTACAACTTCAGTTTCTCTGGCCTTAAAACTGCAGTTGCTAGACACTTTGAACTTGCCCAGTCAAAAGGGGAGGAAATATCTATTCCGGATGTAGCCGCATCTTTCAGAGAAGCCGTGGTCGATGTGCTGGTTACCAAAGCAGTCAATGCTTGCTTAGATAACAATGTTCCACGACTAATTCTTGGAGGCGGTGTTGTTGCTAACGCAAGACTTCGAGAAGTTGCAGCAGAGCGCTGCCAAGAAGCGGGAATCGAACTTCGCATTCCGGCGCTATCTCTATGCACAGACAATGGAGCGATGATTGCATCTTTGGGTTCTCAGATGGTCATGGCTGGAATCAAACCAAACGATTTGGACTTCGGAGTCTACTCGACTGTTCAGTTTTAGCCACGCAGTGGCAAAGCAATACCGATTGCGATAAACACGCCACCAAATACTTGATTCACACGCTTACCAAACTTTGCTAACGCCGGCTTCAAGGTATTGGCTAGCGAGGCAACAACATACTCGTATACGAACTCAATCACCACGAAGGTAAGAGCCATCACCACAAACTGCCAGAACAAAGAAATAGTTGGGTCAATAAACTGCGGCAAGAATGCCACAAAAAACAAGATACCTTTTGGGTTCGTCAGAGCTGCTAGAGCGCCTTGCCGAAAAAGATACGAGCCTTTGACATCAGTGATTGGCTTGGTATCTTGCGCTCCAATTGCAGGAGAGCGCCAAACCGAAATACCAAGCCAGATTAGGTAGGCTCCACCAACAAATTTCAAGACCGTGAGGATTTCAACCGAAGCTGCGAGCAGCGCTCCAATTCCAAACATGGACAGTGCGATAACCGTGGCAAAGCCAACGGAGCCACCGACGATGGTGGCCAGGGTCTTCCGCCTGCCATAGATTGCCCCGTGAGTTAGGGCCAATAGCCCGTTGGGGCCAGGGGTTAGGGTTAGGCCAGTAACGGCCAGTAGATACAGAACCCAGTTGCCAAGCTCCATCTGGGTATTACCTGGCGCCTATTTCTCTAAGTGCAGTAGCTTTAGCTTCCTCAGCCGAGGTAGCTTGAAGAACTGCATTTGCCACCCCTTGGGCATCAACCATCTCTAGAGATGAAAGCGCATTGTGAACCGCATCAACCTGAGATCTCGAAACACTGACTGAGTCAAAACCCAGCCCCGCCAAGACAATTGCAAATGCAGGATCCGATGCACTCTCGCCGCAGACGCCAGAAGAAATTCCAGCTGCCTTAGCATCGCTTGCGATACGTGCCAGAGCTTGAATGAGTGCCGGCTGCCAATGGTTTAGTAGTGCTCCAAGAGAAGGGTTCATGCGATCGGCTGCGAATAGATACTGAGACAAATCGTTGGTTCCTACAGAAACAAAATCCACCACACCAGAAAGTTGATTTACCAAGAGCGAAATTGATGGTGTCTCGATCATGATTCCGACTTTATATTTTCCGATTGATCTTGCCAAGCCAGCAAAGTTTTTTGCCTCGTCAAGAGTTGAAATCATCGGAGCCATAACCCAAACCTCGCGACCAGATTCCTCTCTGGCTTGCTCCAAAGCCTTCAGCTGCCCCTCAACGAATTCTCGGTGGTTGGCAAGGAGGCGATAGCCACGAACACCAAGGGAGGGATTCTCTTCGGCTGGCATATTCAAAAACGGGACGGGCTTGTCGCTTCCGGCATCGATGGTTCTAACCACAATTGGACCAGAGGGTGAAGCGCTAAGGATTTCGGAATAGCTTTTTGCCTGTTGATCAATGGAGGGCTCGGCTGTAGCCGAGAGATACAAAAGCTCTGTCCTAAACAGGCCTACCCCGTCAGCCACAGTTTTGCTGGCCGATTTAGCATCATCGAGTGTGCCGATGTTGGATCGCACCGGAATAAGCGAAGCAGAGGAGACCGGAATGAACTTGATGGCTTGGGTTGCTAAAGAAACATCATCGCTCACAACCACTCGGTCACCAACTGGGTCGACCAGGACCTTGTCCCCGTTAGAGAGCTCGCTGGCTCCAGGGCAAGAAACTACCGCCGCGATGTTTCTGGATCGACAGATGATGGCGGTATGAGAGGTGGGGCCACCCTTGAGAGTCACTACACCAACAACTGCGTCCGTGAATTGAGCGGTATCGGCAGGGGAGAAGTCTTCCCCAACCAAAACGATTCGACCTGTGGTTGGAAGATCCAGATCTAGTTTGATGCCAGCTAATCTTGCCTGCACTCTCTTTGAGAGATCTTGAAAGTCGGCAACTCTCTCATCAAAGGTTGGATCGCCCTTTAGTAGCTCAGCAAACTCGTCAACCGCTTTTCCAAATCCCGCTGCCGCACTCCAGCCATCTTGAATGTTCGCGCTTGCAACCTCTAGAAGCTCGTCATCTTCCAGTAGCGACTTCAAAGCATCAAAGATTTCTGCACTGGTGCCGCCAGCTTTTGCTCCAAGCTCGTCAAGGTGATTTGCAACAAATGAAATAGCATCCTTCAATTCCAAGATTTCTTGTTCCGGAGACTTAGTGGATTTAGTCCATTCAGGAATAAGTTGTGAATGTTCAATAACTAGAACTTCCCCCAATGCCGGGGAAAGGCCAACGCCTAGACCGCTAAGAATTGTTCCTGGTTTTGCAGACAATTATTCGCCCTTGAGGATTTCTTGGATCTCACTGATCATGTTGGTAGCCAGTAGCTGGTCATCGGTTGGAACCTGAACTACAAGAGTCTCTCCAGTGGCGACTTTCAAAGCTAGAAGCCTTAGGGCTGAGTTCGCTTTTGCCGCATCTTCGCCCGGTTTGCCGATTAGGACCTCGAGCCCAGAGTCCTTCACGAGCTTGACTATCTGGCTAGCGGGTCTTGCGTGTAGCCCGATCGCGTCCAGCACCTGGACCTCGCCTGTAATGACTGACATTGCTTTACTCCTGAAATATGGGGGAATTGCTCTAATTATGGCGGTTATGGCGACCAAAACCTGAATCTAGCTATTCCCAGCCTACTAACAGCTAAACCGAACTCTTTCCCCAGACTGTAGTGCTCAAATGGGAGTAGGTAAATCAGAAGAAGGAGCCAACATGGCCGACAAAGATAAGAAATTTGATTTCACAAAACTAAACACCTTGGCAGTTGTCTCAATTGCCACAGCCCTGACCTCCATTGGAGCAGTAGCGGCAATCATCACAGGACATGTTGCATTGACCCAGATCAAAAAGTCTGGCGAAAGCGGTCGTGGCTTGGCGTTGGCAGGAACCATCGTGGGCTACGTAACAATCGCCTTCTGGACTCTAGCTAGCATCGGATTCCTAATTGCCGGAGCCTACCTAAGAAGTAAGTACGGGATGGACATGGGAAACCGAATGGGTTGGGACTGGTAACAAAAAACTTCTAGTCAGCTGATGGGTTGCGTGACTAGCACTCGGTGGGCGTCGCCCACTCTGGTAACAACCAGAGTGGCGGCGCCTTCCCCTTTAGGCGATAGCTCGCGCCTTAGCTCCTCAGGAGAAATATCGGAGCCTCTTTTTTTAATCTCTAAGATTCCAATGTTGTTTTTCTTGACATAGGCTTTGAGCTGCTTTCGATCAAAAACTAAGTTGTCGATAATCTCAAAGCCACGCACCCAAGGCGAACTAATTTTTTCGTCAGAAGTCAAATACGCAATGTCTGGGCTAATTGTTTGCAAACCAAAGGGCTCCGCAAAATCAGACATCAGCCTGGAACGAATCAGTGAGTTGTCTGGTTCGTAGATGTATCTGCCCAATTCACCAAGCGGGGCATTTGGGCTCTCAGCTTC
>JBIIXH010000048.1:0-6787 GCA_044338475.1 Rhodoluna sp. | reverse complement strand
ATGTAATCAGTTAGTTTCTCGCCACCAACTACCAGCACATACTTTGCGGTGCCAGAACGTACTAGCGCGTCTGCTTGAGCGATTCCATAGCAATATCCAGCACAAGCTGCAGAGATGTCAAAAGCCGGCGCTGGATTAGCTCCCACTAGTTCGGCGAGTAAGGCAGCAGCTGATGGGGTTTGGTAAGGATGAGTGATGGTTGAAAAGATTACGGCTTCAATTTCCGATGCTTTGATTCCAGCTTTCTTGATAGCTTCATTGCTGGCTTCAACCGCCATGTCCATTAGGGACTGATCCTTGCCGGCGCGCTTTCTGGTAATGATTCCAGTGCGCTGTCTGATCCACTCATCGGAAGAGTTGATGGGCCCTGCAACGTCATCGTTAGTGACAGTGAGGTTTCCTCGAGATGCACCTAAAGAGTAGATCTTGGAAAAGGCGATTGTTTCGGCCTGATTCAGCTTCGCCATGGTCTAACTCTGCTCTTTCACGAATAACACAGCCTTTTCAAGATCCTCTGGGGTCTTGAGCGCTAAGGTTGCAACTCCTGGCATCGCTCTTTTGGCGATTCCGGTCAAGGTGCCTCCGGGAAGCAATTCAATTAGGGCTGTCACGCCATCAGTTGTCATTGACTCCATGGTCTTGTCCCAGCGAACGGGCTTAGAAACTTGATCAATCAGTAGCTCCAAAAATCTCTCTCCGCTGTCAACTCTTGATCCATCGCTATTGGACCAAATTAGCATTTCAGGATTTGAGGTGTTTATGGAACCAGCCAAAGATGCGAGCTCAACTTTGGCAGTTTCCATAAAGGACGTATGAAAAGCCCCTGCTACAGCCAAACCAACAACTCTGGTGCCTGCTGGCGGGTTGGCAACAAGCTCCTGAATCTTGGCGGCCGAACCTGCGGCAACAATTTGACCTTTGCCGTTGTAGTTAGCGGCAAAAAGCCCCATTGATTCAAGATGATCAACAACAACCTCAGGTTCGCCACCAACCACCGCGGCCATCGAGCTAGCCTCCAAGGACGCAGCATTTGCCATTTGCTCGCCTCTGGCTTTGACGAACCTAAGCGCCGCTTCGGTGTCTAGAACACCTGCGATATTTGCTGCTGCAATTTCACCGACTGAGTGGCCGGCAATACCTGCAATTATCGATTTGTCCTGAAGAGCCTGAATCAACACAGCGTGACTTGCCATTGAGGCGGCAACAATAAGGGGTTGAGCTACCCGAGTGTCTTTGATTTGATCGGCGTCGGCTTTGGTTCCAAAGTGCACCAAGTCCATTTCAAGAACTGCTGAATACTTCTCAATTGCTGCCTTGAACGAATCTAGCTCTAGCCAAGGGGATAAAAAGCCAGGAGTTTGTGCTCCTTGACCCGGGCAGGTGAGGGCTATCAAGAGACACTTACCTTCGAGTTAGGTTCTGGCTCGTTCATTTTCCCAAGCAGTGCTGCTACCTGCAAAACAAATGACTCCCTGGCACCAGTTGCATCCCAACCAATTAGCTCTGAGATCTTCTTGAGGCGATATCTCACGGTGTTGCTGTGAACGAACATTTCTCTCGCTGTTAGCTCGAGTGATCTTCCAGTTTCCAGATAGGTCACTAGGGTCTCAAGTAGGTCGGGAGAGTTCTTTCTAAGTGGAGCGTATATCTTGTTTATCAATGTTGTTTTTGCCAACATGTCGCCAGCAAGGGCTCGCTCGGCAAGCAAGTCATCGGCGGAGGTGGGCCTAGGAGCTTTGTTCCATGCACCAACTACGGAGAAGCCAGAAAGAGCAGACCTTGCGGATTTGTGTGCGTCAGTAATGGAAGGAACTTCGGAGCCGACCACTATCGGCCCTTCGGTGAAAGATTCTGCCAGCCCACTGCACAGGGCAAACAGTGAAGGAGTTTTTCCTGGATCGGTATTTTCTTCTGGCACTTGGCCAACCACAACAATCAGTCGATCTCCGTGGATTCCAACTAGAACATCGGCACCGTTTCTTCTGGCAACTCTTCTGAGGTTGTCTACGTCGGTACCTTGATCGGAGCCACCAATCATGACGGCAACTGCGCCACGTGCTCTCCACCCAAGAGCAGAAACCCTAGAAGAAAGTTCTTCTTCGTTCTCACCGCTAAGAATGCTGTCAACGACCAAAGCTTCTAGCCGGGCGTCCCAAAGACCTCTAGCTTCGGCTGCTTTGGCATAAACATCGGCGGCACTGAATGCAATTTCTCTGGAGTAAAGTAACACAGCTTCTCGAAGCTCACTGTGTTCTTGCACCACGCGGTCTTCAACCACTTGGACCACAACGCGAATGAGTTGCAGTGTCTCCTGAAGTGAAATCGAACGAAGCAATTCTCTTGGTGCGGTGGAGAACACATCGGCTGCTACCCAAGGCTGTGAAGTTGGATCTTCGTACCAGGCAAGAAAGGAAGTGATACCAGCTTGTGCAACGAGTCCAACTGCAGATCTTCTGGCAGCTGGCATCTTGGAATACCAGGGGAGGGTCTTATCCAGACGAGCTAATGTGGTGGTTGCCAATTCTCCAGCAATGGATTGCAACCACACAAGTGTCTCGTCCTTAGGCTTCGCCACCGGCAGTTCCGCTTGTTCCGGCATTTACGTTGTGCAGCTGGTAGCGATCAATTGCAAGCTGAAGTACCGAGTGATCCAATTCACCGCGTGCAACAAGTTGCTGCAATGCACGCACCACAATCGATGGTCCGTCGATCTTGAACTCACGTCTTGCAGCAGGTCTGGTGTCTGAGAAACCAAAGCCATCGGCACCCAGCGTTGCATAGTCACCTGGAACCCAAGCTCGAATCTGGTCAGGAACCGCGTGCATGTAATCGCTGACTCCAATGAACGGCCCAGATGCGTTTTGCAGCTTCTTGGTCACATATGCAGGCTCGACTTCATTGCTTGGGTAGAGGAACTTCTCGCGATCCTTGTTTAAGCCGTCTCGTCGTAGCTCAGTCCAGCTAGTAACCGACCAGATGTCAGCGGAAACTCCCCAGTCTTGCTGGAGTAGGTTCTGAGCCTCGTAGGCCCAAGGAAGGGCGACTCCAGAGGCGAGTATCTGCACCTTTCTACCCGGTGCCTGGTTTTCACTGACGCGATGAATACCGCGCAAGATTCCATCGACATCAACGTTTGCAGGTTCAGCTGGCTGAACATATGGTTCGTTGTAAACGGTTAGGTAGTAGATCACGTTTGGGTCTTTGTGATTCTCGCCATACATGCGATCAAGTCCAGCTTGCATGATGTAACCAATTTCGTAACCGTAGGCAGGGTCGTAGCTAATCACCGCAGTGTTTGTTGATGCTAGCAGCGGTGAGTGTCCATCGGCGTGCTGCAAACCTTCACCGGTTAGCGTGGTTCGACCCGCGGTTGCACCAATCATGAAGCCTCTAGTCATTTGATCAGTTGCGGCCCAAATGGCATCGGCGGTTCGCTGGAAACCAAACATCGAGTAGAAAACATAAATTGGAATCATCGGCTGACCTTGAGTCGCGTAACTGGAACCAACAGCAGTGAAGGCAGCTACCGATCCCGCTTCATTGATCCCGGTATGCAGAATCTGACCAGAGTCGGATTCTTTATAGTTCAGCAATAGATCGCGGTCTACCGAGAGGTAGTGCATACCCGCCGGGTTATAGATCTTGGCAGTTGGGAAAAACGCGTCCATTCCAAAAGTCCTGGCTTCGTCAGGAATAATCGGAACAATTCTTGGACCAAGCTCAGGGGAGCGAAGTAGGTCTTTTAGCAATCTCACGAACGCCATCGTCGTGGCTACCTCTTGAGTTCCCGAGCCAGCCTTTGCGATGTCATAGGTTTTGCTTTCTGGAAGGGAGAAGCTCACATACTTGCTTCTACGCTCAGGAAGGTAGCCACCCAGTTCACGGCGACGCTCGTGCATGTATTGAATTTCCGGAGTGGAATCTGCTGGCTTGTAATAGGGCGGCTGATATGGATCGCGCTCTAGCTCGGCATCAGAAATAGGTATGTGGGTCTCGTCACGGAACTGCTTTAGATCTGCAAGGGTTAGCTTTTTCATTTGGTGAGTAGCGTTTCGACCCTCAAAGGTCTTGCCAAGGGTGTAACCCTTGATGGTCTTGGCGATGATGACCGTTGGCTGACCCTTGTGCTCGGTTGCGGATTTGTAGGCAGCGTAGATCTTCTTGTAGTCGTGGCCACCACGGCGAAGTCCCCAGAGCTGATCGTCGGTCATGGACTCGACCATCTTCGCGGTTCGTGGGTCGCGACCAAAGAAGTTCTCTCTTACGAAAGCACCAGACTCGGTTTTGTAGGTTTGGTAGTCACCATCGGGGGTTCTGTTCATTAAATCTACAAGTGCACCCTCAGTGTCAGAACTTAGAAGTGGATCCCACTCGCGACCCCAAATGACTTTGATGACATTCCAGCCAGCTCCTCTAAAGAAGGACTCGAGCTCCTGAATAATCTTTCCGTTACCTCTTACTGGGCCATCAAGGCGCTGCAAGTTGGCGTTTACAACAAAAGTCAGGTTGTCTAATCCGTCGTTAGCTGCAAGCTGAAGCGCTCCGCGGCTTTCAACCTCGTCGAGCTCACCGTCTCCAAGGAATGCCCAGACATGCTGAGCAGATGTATCGCGGAAGTTGCGGTTATGTAGGTAGCGGTTGAACTGCGCCTGGTAGATGGCGTTGATCGGACCAAGACCCATCGAAACGGTTGGGAACTGCCAAAACTCCGGCATCAATCTTGGGTGAGGGTAAGAAGAGAGTCCGCCACCTGGGTGAGATTTTTCCTGACGGAAACCGTTTAGCTGATTCTCAGAAAGTCTTCCCTCCAGAAAGGCTCTTGCGTATGGCCCAGGGGAGGCGTGACCCTGAATGAAAATCTGATCGCCACCTGAAACGTGGTCTTGTCCCTTGAAGAAGTGGTTGAAGCCAACTTCATATAAAGAGGCAGAGGAAGCGAAAGTGGAAATGTGTCCACCGACTGCAATGCCTGGGCGCTGTGCACGATGCACCAGCATCGCGGCGTTCCAGCGCATCCAAGATCGGTAGGTTCTCTCGATTTTTTCGTCACCTGGAAATTGCGGTTCGTCTTCTGGCGAGATGGTGTTGATGTAGTCGGTGGTTGGAACCAGCGGGACGTTTAGCTGAAGTTCATGCGAGCGGCGAAGTAGGTTCAGCATTAACTCTCTGGCGCGACCGCGACCGCGGGTAGCCGATGCTTGAGAAAGTGATTCCAGCCATTCGGAGGTTTCCTGAGGGTCCATGTCTGGGTTGGATACCGCGTAGGCGTCATTGTTATTGATGGACAATGAAATCCTTTCTAAAGAGAGTCTTCGCACATGTTTTTTGACAGCGAACCATTTAGAGCTCTGGGTAGAGCCAAATAAGAGTTTACCTACAGAAATTGGGGTCATTTGAACCCAATATTTGGCTCTACTATTGAACCAGTCAATAAAACCAAGGAGAACCAATGACGGCAGAAGTAGGGGAAAAGGCCCCGGATTTTGAGCTAAACAATCAGCACGGAGAGCTGGTCAAGCTTTCCTCCTATATTGGAAAGAAGCCAGTGGTGCTAGTTTTCTACCCACTTTCGTTCTCGGGCACCTGTACGGGGGAGCTTTGCGAGCTTCGAGACAACATTTCAATGTTTGACACAGCTGATGTTGAGCTACTGGCCATTTCAGTGGATTCGAAATACACCCAGAAGATCTTTGCTGACCAAGAGGGCTACAAGTTCCAGGTCTTGGCGGATTTCTGGCCTCACGGCGGCGTAGCCAAGCAATACGGGGTCTTCATGGAAGAAGCTGGAATTGCCAAGCGCGGCACCTTCTTGATAGATAAAGAAGGCGTGATTCAGTCCAAGCTTGTGAACGGCCCTGGCGAAGCCAGGGATCTAGCTAGCTACAAAGAGGCTCTAGCGGCTTTGTAGTAGAGTTTTCTAGTTGCCATATGGCGCATGTTTGAGGGCCTTTAGCTCAGTTGGTAGAGCGCCACGTTTACACCGTGGATGTCATCGGTTCGAGCCCGGTAGGGCCCACAGATAGCGACTTGCAGGATAACCCGGCGTTAGGATTTGGTCATGGAATCTCCAACACCTCCAACTCCACGTTCGATGTCTGATGACGAACTAAACGCCGAGGTTGCGAGATTACAATCCCAGCCCGACGGTCTAATGGCCGCAATGGCTCTTATCGAAGCCCAAAACCTTTTAAGACAGCAAGATTCATTCGCTTATTCTCAGTGGCAATTGCAGGCACAGATGCATGCCGCTTCCGCCCCAATCGAAGCCCAGGAACCTGAGCCTGTCATCGCAGAACCAGCAACAACTTCAATTCCAGTGGTTCCAGATCCAGTGGCTGCAGCTCCATCACCTGTAATTGCGTCAGAGCCGATTGCTGCTGTTGGCGACATGAAAAGCGTCGAAGATGTGGTTGCCGCACTAAATAGAAACTATGAAAACCCTGTGGTTACTGAGCCAGTTGCCTCCGAGGCTAGCCAAACCGATGAGATCCTCGAAGACCTTCAGGTTCAGCAAGCTGAACCAGCTCCGATTTCAAGCGTTGCCTCAGTAGCAAAAGAAACTTCAACTTCCGAAGAACCAACATCTAGTGACCCTGAAACCACGATCATGCCGATTGCTAGAACCAGAACTTCAGGAGCGCTGAGCTGGTCTTGGATCTCAATCGCTGCATCACCCTTGGTTTTAGTTCTGGCGGCATTTCTTAAGGAATCCGGCGCTTCACTTGCTCAGTCCCTAGTAGTAGTATCTGGCCTGATTCTCGCTACCGCTGTTTTTGCAGGCGTTGGA
>JBIIXH010000047.1:0-6826 GCA_044338475.1 Rhodoluna sp. | reverse complement strand
TTGGGTGGACTACTAACTAACTTCCAGACTGTTGGCAAGAGACTTGCTCGCATGAAGGAACTAGAGACCATGGACTTCAATGACGCATCGAAGTCTGGCCTTACCAAGAAGGAACTACTTATCCTTCGCCGCGAGAAGGACAAGCTAGAAAAGTCTCTCGGTGGTATCAGAAACGTAACCAAGACTCCTTCGGCGATTTGGGTTGTTGACACCAACAAGGAACACCTTGCAATCACCGAAGCTAGAAAGCTTGGAATTCCAGTTATAGGAATCTTGGACACCAACTGTGATCCTGATGACGTAACTTACGGTATCCCTGGAAACGACGATGCAATTCGATCGATTCAGCTACTAACTCGCATCATTGCGGACGCAGTTGCTGAAGGACTTATCGCTCGTCACTCCAAGCCAGAAGCAGAAGCAGAGCCACTTGCTGAGTGGGAACGCGAGCTTCTAGAGCAGGGCAACAAGACTGAGGCTGCACCTCAAGAAGAAGCGAAGGCGTAATTATGGCTAACTACACCGCAGCAGATGTGAAGGCTCTTCGCGAGAAATCCGGAGCCGGAATGATGGATTGCAAGGGAGCTTTAGATGAGGCCGATGGTAATCCAGAAAAGGCTTTCGAGCTACTTCGCCTAAAGGGACTCAAGGGAGTTACCAAGCGTGAGGGAAGAGCAACAAGCAATGGTTTGGTAGTTGCCAGAGTTTCTGGCGGAACCGGATACTTGCTTGAGCTTGCTTGCGAGACGGACTTCGTAGCAAAAGCAGAGCGCTTTGTTGCACTCGGCGAAAAGATTGCGGACGCAATCGTTGCAGCCGGTGCCAAGGACCTAGCAACAGCTCTTGCCGCTCCACTTGATGGCAAGAGCGTTGCTGATGCAGTCAACGACGAAGCTGCCATCTTGGGTGAGAAGGCAGAACTTCGCCGAGTAGCTGTGATTTCAGATGTAGCAGTAGATGCCTACCTTCACCGCACCTCAAAGGATCTGCCACCTCAGGTGGGCGTTTTGGTTGCGTTTGATGGAAATGCAGAAACCGCTCACGATGTTGCAGTGCACATTGCAGCTTTCAGCCCATCGGTTCTTTCTCGCGATCAGATCTCGGAAGAGACAGTTGCAACTGAAAGACGTATCGCGGACGAGACTGCACGTAACGAAGGTAAGCCAGAAGCAGCTCTTGCCAAGATTGTTGAAGGAAGAGTGAACGGATTCTTCAAGGAGAACGTTCTGCTAGAGCAAGACTTTGCCAAAGACAACAAGCTAAGCGTCCAGAAGGTCCTAGACCAGTCGGGAACCAAGGTTTCTGCCTTTGTCCGCTTCAGAGTTGGAGCCTAAGTAACTTGAAACAGACAAAGACTCGGCCCAATAGGGCTGAGTCTTTTTCTTTGCTCGCCTAGACTATAACTGAACCTTGGAGGAATGCCTTGCCACTAAAAAAACGTAGAGTTTTGCTGAAACTATCTGGAGAAGCTTTTGGCGGCGGCACTGTTGGAGTGAACCCAGACGTGGTTGCATCTCTCGCCAAAGAAATCGCCGAAGGCGCTAAATCAACCGAGGTTGCAATCGTTGTCGGAGGGGGAAACTTCTTCCGCGGTGCCGAACTTTCTCAACGGGGAATGGATCGATCCAGGGCTGACTATATGGGAATGCTTGGAACCGTGATGAACGCATTGGCCCTACAGGACTTTTTGGAGCAAGCAGGCGTTGACGTAAGGGTTCAATCCGCCATCAGCATGGCCCAGGTTACAGAGCCATACATTCCACTCAGAGCGATGAGGCACCTTGAGAAGGGAAGAGTTGTAATCTTTGGAGCCGGTGCCGGTCTACCTTACTTCTCTACCGACACCGTCGCGGCCCAGCGTGCACTTGAGATCAAAGCAGACGAGGTCTTGGTGGCTAAGAACGGAGTAGACGGTGTTTATTCGGCTGACCCAAAGAAGGATTCAGCCGCTAAGAAGATAGACAACATTACCTACCAGGACGCTTTGGTGCAGGGTCTAAAGGTTGTGGACGCAACCGCTTTTTCACTCTGTATGGACAATAAGATGCCGATGAGGGTCTTTGGCATGCAGGGAAAGTCAAATGTGACCGATGCCATCAAGGGCAAGAAAATCGGCACCAGCGTAACTGCCTAGTTTTTGAAAGAAAGAAGAACAGACAATGATCGACCAAATTCTAAGCACTAGTGCTGAAAAGATGGACAAAGCTGTTGAGTCAGCAAAAGATGACTTCGCGACCGTACGAACCGGTAGGGCTAACCCTCAACTGTTTCAGAAGATCATGGTCGACTACTACGGCACAATGACACCACTTGCCCAGTTGGCATCGCTTCAAAACCCTGAAGCCAGAACTATCGTGATTACTCCTTACGACAAGAGTGCACTGGGGGCAATCGAAAAGGCTCTTCGTGACGTACCAAACTTGGGCGCCAACCCAACCAACGATGGCAACTTGATCCGCGTTAGCCTTCCAGAGTTAACCGAAGAGCGCCGCAAGGAGTTTGTAAAGCTTGTGAGGACCAAGGCTGAAGATCACAGAGTTTCCGTTAGAAACATTCGCCGCAAGGGTAACGATGACCTAGACGCTCTGAAAAAAGATGGCCAGGCAGGCGATGATGATATTTCTAGAGCTGAAAAAGAGCTAGACACTATGACCAAGAATCACGTCGATGCAATCGATGACGCACTAAAGCGTAAAGAAGCCGAACTTTTAGAGGTGTAACAGGTGTCAAACGTTAGTGCACCACAGGGGAGGTCACTT
The DNA here is from genome assembly GCA_044338475.1 of Rhodoluna sp. Lineage (GTDB taxonomy): Bacteria > Actinomycetota > Actinomycetes > Actinomycetales > Microbacteriaceae > Rhodoluna. Next base: position 4,067 of record JBIIXH010000047.1, on the reverse strand, counting down.
TCCAAATCTGTTATCGTTGGCCTCCTTCTGGCTGCTGTTTTTCTATCTTCACTGTTGGTATACAAAGAACTCTTCATAGTATTTCTTTCCGTCTCCACCGCAATCGGAGCTTGGGAGCTATCAACGGCTCTTCGAGAAAAGAATTGGTATGTTCCAAGAGTTCCAGCTGTTGTTGGATCGGTTCTTATCATGCCGGCTACCTACTTTGGGGGCCCATCAATTCAGTGGCTCGCGAGCCTTGCAATTGTCGCAGCGCTAATTGCTTGGCGCACCGTTCATCTGCTTTTTGAGAGACGTAAGGCAAATTTCCAAACTCTCCAGCGCACCGTTCGAGACTTTGGTGCAGCAGCTTTTCTAGTTATCTATCTGCCACTGACTCTAAGCTTCGCCATGTTGTTGCTTCGACGTGACGACGGACAGTTGTGGGTGGTGGCTTTTGTCACCACCGTTGCGCTGATTGATTCAGCCGGATACCTGTTCGGTCGCGTGTTTGGCAAAAACAAGCTTGCGCCAGATGTCAGCCCAAAAAAGACCTGGGAAGGCCTCGCCGCTTCAATTATTTTTGGAACAACATCAGCTGTCATTTTCATAGTATTTGTCTTAGGCGGCGAGTGGTGGGTGGGAATCATTTTTGCCGCATTATTGATTCTTGCGGCAGTGTTTGGAGATCTAGCTGAGTCTCTGATTAAGCGCGATTTAGGTATCAAAGACATGTCTACCTGGCTTCCAGGACACGGCGGCATGATGGATCGTCTCGACTCGCTATTACCCGCGTCATTGATGACTTACTTGGTGATGGTGGTTTTCTTTGGCTGAGAAGGCAAAGTTCGCAACAGTGGCCGGGCGGGGTTACGACCCTAAACAAGTCGATGCTCTTTTTGATTTGGCTAAACGCCAGTACGAGAACCCAAGCCTTGTCCTGGTGCGCGCAGCTGACCTGCGCGGACTAAGGCTTGACCTTGTTCGAGGAGGTTACGCAACCTCTCAGGTTGATGCTGCACTAGATAACCTTGAAGATCATTTTATAAAAGCGGAAGTCACTGCTTTCAGAGAACGCTTTGGAGATCAAGAACTTGCAAAGCGCTATGCCGAGCTTAGAGACGCTCTGATCCCACGGCTTGGAAGAGATAAGGCCCAGCGCTTCACAAAGGTCTCTTTGCTCTCTCGTGGTTACGACAAGAAGAAAGTTGACGCCTTGTGCGATCAGCTGATCGCTCACTTCAACGGAACCACCAAGCTCAAAGTTGGAGAAATTAGAAGAATTCAATTTGGTTCCACTCGGCTTGGTTATTCCATGCCGCAAGTTGATAGTTTTCTAGACCGCGTCATTGAGGCTATGCAGCTTGAGATCACTCAGTAGCTCAAACCTGCTGGTCGGGTTAGTAGGCTCGGCGGTCATCCTTGGCGGCTTTTTTGGGTGCAGTGATTCATCAAACCAAGACCAGCTAAGACCCCAAGCAACTATTACTCCTACACAGTCGGCCACGCCAACCCTGTCCGCAACTGAAGAGCCAACGGCAAGCCAAACAGTAACTCCAACACAATCCCCAACTGAAGAGCCAACTCAAGAGCTTTCATCACAGGCCCTTTCGGCGCTAGCCTCAATTCCTATCAAGGGACGCGCTCCCAAGACCGGCTACGATCGTGACTTATTCGCAAGCGATTGGGATTACAGCTTTGGCTGTGACACCAGAAACAAGATTCTCAGACGTGATTTCAGTGAGTACGTGTTCCGCTCTGGATCATCCTGCATCATAGAAACTGGCGTTCTTCAAGACCCTTACACCGGGACAACCATCAACTTTGTTCGTGGGGTAGGTACCTCGAGCGAAGTTCAGATTGATCACGTTGTTGCCTTGAGTGATGCCTGGCAAAAAGGAGCACAGCAACTCTCGAGCGATCAGCGCTACGCCTTTTACAACGACCCCTTGAATCTGTTAGCAGTATCTGGTTCTGCTAATTCACAAAAGAGTGATTCAGATGCCGCAAGCTGGCTACCTGCCAACAAAGCTTTCCGCTGCGAGTTTGTGTCGAGGCAAGTTGCAGTCAAATTGAGCTACAACCTCTGGGTTACTCAGGCCGAGTACGACAGCATTTATCGCGTTTTGGAAACTTGCCCGAATCAGACGCTACCCACTAGCTGACTGGGCTTTGGGCTCGCCCTAGCCCAGATTGAACTCTAAAGATAGACTTGAAGGTCGTTAGCAACAATTTTTAGGGAAAGGGCGAGCATGGGAAAGTATGAAGCCCTGCGCGTACCCCTAGCCAAGAAACTAATCCTTGCTCTTGATGAAAAGTTAGCCAATAAGGGTCTAGCTAGACCACACCTTCCTCGCATTACCAGAGCGAAGACTATGCCCACTCTTGGCTTCTTCTTCGTAATTGCATTCACAATGGTTTACACCTTCGATCCCTACGCCGGCAATCTAGCGAGTGCATCAACCATGCAAGTGTTTGACCCGAACAAGCAAACCTCTGAAGAGTTTGGTTTCAACGACGAATACACCGTTACTTTTGAACGCGGTGGCTATCGAATGGTTTCTGGTAACGCAGCACAGAGCTACTTCGTCTTAGCAGCACCAACACCAGCGCCTGGAACAGCTAAGGCATATGCCCTCTTGTATATCTCAACTCTTGACTGGGGGTTGGATCAGTACTCCTGCCTGGTCAATCTTTGGACCAGGGAGTCACAGTGGCGCACATTGGCAGTGAACCCTTCTAGTGGTGCTTACGGAATTCCTCAGGCTTGGCCAGCATCCAAGATGGCTACCGAAGGTGCCGACTGGATGACCAACCCTGAAACTCAGATCCGCTGGGGTGTGAAATACATAGCAGCGCGCTACAAGACCCCTTGTGGAGCTTGGGCTCACTCCGAACGTTACAACTGGTACTAATGAAGAGCCGCCGCAACCGTGAATCAAAGTGGAGCGCCAAGTACGAGCCATTAGATCTCGATCGCGTCCGTATTGGAGTTAAGCGAACAGAAATCAAGCGAGGTGTTGAATACTCAGTTCAGACCACCAGCGGTCAGAGCGCCGAAGAGGACAAGAGCTGGGTCTGCCCGCACTGTAATCTGGCTATTTCAAAAGGCCAAAGTCATACCGTAGCTTGGGATTCGGTTCGAGGAGTAGAAACCAGAAGACACTTTCATAATTCCTGCTGGAAGGCTTTTCAAGGACCACTTCTTTGATTGAAATAACTTCATCAACCGAGCTGCCATCAAATCGCGAAGCAATAGAGCTTGTAACCTCGGACAACCTTCGTCTAATCGGAGAGTTAGCTACTCCGGTAGCAAGCAAACCAGTTGCCGTATTGCTTACTTTGCACCCGCTTCCTACCCACGGCGGCTTCATGGATTCACACATCTTGAGAAAGGCCGCTAACCGACTTCCCGCTCTTGCAAATCTTGCTGTTCTTAGATTCAACACCCGTGGAACAACCAGCCCGCATGGAAGAAGCGAGGGTAGCTTTGGCGAAGGAATCCAAGAACGCTTAGATGTTGAGGCAGCCCTAGAGTTTCTGAAAGAGCGCAACCTCGGGCCAGTTTGGTTAGTGGGTTGGTCCTTTGGAACCGAGCTAGCAATTAAATATGGGTTTGATAAGGACATTGCTGGAGCAATCCTGCTTTCACCACCACTTCACAGAGCCAACGAAAGAGACCTATTGAAGTGGGTCGGTTCTGGAAAGAAGCTGATTGCACTTATCCCTGAACATGATGAGTACCTGGCACCAAAAGAAGCTAAGGAGCGCTTCTCGGTTGTACCAGAAGCACAAATCATTGGAGTAGATGGTGCGAAGCACCTATGGGTGGGCGAAGTTGCAACCAAAAGGGTTTTGAATGAGATCGTCAAAGCGGTAGCGCCAGCTAGCTATCCGCTAGCTGATCAATACTAGAGCGCGTTTTGTCGCGGGATAAATATCTCTCGGACGATAAAGATAACTGAAGCTGCGAATGGGATAGCGACCAAAGCTCCCAGGATGCCAAGAAGTGCTCCACCAGACAAAGCAGCAATCACAACAATTGGTGCTGGAACTGAAACCGCAACCTTCATAACTCTCGGGCTAAC
>JBIIXH010000046.1:0-6890 GCA_044338475.1 Rhodoluna sp. | reverse complement strand
ACTTTCTTCTTGAATACGAACCAGAAAAGAAGTGGCGTAAAGACAACATAGAGACCTGTCAGGAATCCTGTTATGGCAGCAGTTGTTAGATCTAGCCCGATTGTTTGGGTGATGTAGGCAAGGCCGAGCATGACCCCAAGAACTGAACCTCTAATCAGGGTCTGCTTGTTTATTGCCGAAAGAACTTGCGGCCTAATGGCAATCATGACCAACGTTGCGAGGGTAAATCTGGTCGCCAAGAAGTCGAAAACTGGCTGATCGTCTATGGCGTCTTTCATCAGCACAAATCCCGCGCCCCAAACAATGGCCACGAAAAGAAGCGACAGGACAGCCCAGGTAGTTTTGGTCATTATTTACAAGAGAATACACGCCTTAGAGGCGGATACTGAAACCTCAACAAAAGGCTGAGGGTTTCTCCATCTTCAATAATGATTTACCTGCTGTTTACCTAAGTTCTTTGTTCTATTTAGGTCCTTAATGGAGTCTTTCTAAAGAGGCAGGCAGTCTGCCTTTATCAATTCCAATTAGGAGAAATACATTGAAAAAGAAACTAATTTCAGTTGCCGCTCTAATGTCGGCATCTGTTCTAGTTCTAGCAGGCTGTGCAGCAGAACCTGAAGAACCAGCAGCAGACGCACTATCCGGCTCAATCCTTATCGATGGGTCATCAACCGTAGGTCCAGCATCAGAAATTGCAGCTGAGCTCTTTATGGAGGTTAACTCCGGAGTTCGAGTAGCAGTTAACCAGTCTGGCACCGGTGGAGGATTCGAGAAGTTCTGTAACGGTGAGACCGATGCATCTAACGCATCTCGTGAAATCAAGGAAGAAGAAGCAGCTCTTTGTGATGCAGCCGGAATCAAGTACGACTTCGTGACCGTTGCGAACGATGCACTATCTGTGGTTGTAAACAAGGACAACCCCCTAGTTTGCATCACCACTGACCAGCTTGCCACCATCTGGAACGCAGACGCCGCTGGATCAATCATGAACTGGGGCGACGTTGATGGCATGCCAGACGCGATTGCTGACGTAGAACTTCAACTGTTCGGTCCAGGAACTGACTCAGGTACTTTCGACTTTTTCACCGATGAAATTAACGGCGAAGAGGGTAACATCCGTAACGACTACACCAACATTGGTGAGGATGACCTACTAGCAGTTGAGGGTGTTTCTGGTTCCGCAGGTGGAATGGGATTCATTCCTTTCTCTTACTACCAAGAGTACCAAGATGAAGTTAAGGCACTTGAGGTGGATAGCGGATCAGGCTGTGTTGCCCCAACTGTTGAGAACGTTCAAGCAGGTACTTACACACCTCTTGGTCGCGCTCTTTACACCTACTTTGCTAGCACCGCTTTGGCTCGTCCAGAGGTTCTAGCCTTCGCTAGGTTCCTAGTCGAAGAGACCGAGCTCATCAACACCGAAGCAGGCTACGTGGGCCTAACCCCTGCGCAGCAGACTGAGGCGCTTGCCAAGATCGATTCACTAATCCAGTAAGTACTAAAGTAAAACCAGAACAATTCGACAGTTGAGATAGGGAGAAGTACAGACCCATGAGCTCTGCTGTCAAGGTCGCCCGAGGTGATTCCGCAAGGAACCCACTTCGGGCGACCAACCCTCATATTGGGGAAAAAATCATCATTGGCATTCTCTTTGGAGCCGCCGCCGTGTCCGTTGCGGTCACAGTAGGAATTGTTATCGCACTGTTCTCGCCACTGCCTGGTTTCTTCGAGTACGTAGATCTTTGGAGCTTTCTGACCGGAACCTTGTGGGCACCGTCATTTACTGATGCGTCTTTTGGAGTGCTCCCACTCGTTGCGGGAACCTTACAAGTTGTTTTCTACGCTTCGCTGGTTGGAATTCCACTAGGACTCGGCGGGGCAATCTATCTATCTGAATACGCATCCAACCCAGTTAGAAAAATCATCAAGCCAGTTCTTGAGGTACTTGAGGGGCTACCCACTGTTGCGGTTGGGCTGTTTGCAGTCTTCTGGTTTAAGCCTCTAATCCAGGAGCTAACTCCTGGCCTAGGGTGGACAAGCCCGTTCTCGATTGGCGTTGCTGGGATCACCGTTGGGATCATCATTATTCCGCTGATTGCCTCTGTCAGCGATGACGCCATGCGCGCTGTACCTTCAGCGCTGCGTGAAGGTGCCTATGCACTCGGAGCTACCAAGATGCGAGTTGCAATCACTGTTGTGGTTCCGGCCGCTATCTCAGGAATTGTTGCATCTTTCGTACTAGGAGCCTCCCGAGCCATTGGTGAAACCATGGTTGTTTTGTTGGTTGCCGGTGGAGGATCACCACAGCTCAAGATTGGTTTCACTGAACCAGCGGGTGCGATGACTGCATTTATTGCCTCTCGCGCTACCGGTGAAATTGCTCAAGGAACGATTGACTACTACTCGATTTTTGCCGTGGGAACCCTCCTGTTCCTAATGACCCTCACGATGAACATGATTGCAATCAGGTTCGTCAATAAGTTCCGTGAGGTGTATGACTAATGGCAGACAAGATACCTCGTAGGGCTCAAGGAGCAGCATCCACGGCTGCTGCTGTGACTCGTACCATCTATAAAGGTGCGAATAACAAGGCCGAAATTCAAGGAGTTGCATTCAGGCTAGTTTTACTTTCCGCACTAACAATCTCACTATTGATGGTTGGGGCAATCGTCGCCTGGGCATTAGTTGAAGGTGGAGCGCGAGTTAATATTGGGCTGTTTACTAACAACCCTTCGTCCTTTAGGCCAGAAACTGCGGGTTACCGCCCAGCTATTCTTGGAACAATTCAGCTGATTCTAGGTGTTATTGCCATAATTGTTCCACTAGGTGTTGCCGCTGCAACTTTCCTTGAGCTGTTTGCAGATCGCACCAAGTGGTACAACCGGATTATCGAACTTAACATCCAAAACCTTGCTGGTGTTCCATCTATCGTGTTCGGAATCCTAGGCCTTGCTTTCATCGTTCGTGGAATTTTTGATCTGGGTTTCGTAGTCGCAGCTGGTTCTGCCACGGTTGCGATTCTTGTGTTGCCTACCGTTATCCTGGCTTCGCGTGAAGCCATACGCGCAGTGCCATCATCTCTTCTGGACGGCGCACTGGCACTGGGTGCAACTAGGTGGCAGTCAGTTTGGAAGATGGTGCTGCCTTCGGCCGCCCCTGGAATGCTCACAGGAGTCATCTTGGCTGTAGCTAGAGCCATCGGTGAGGCTGCACCGTTGCTTCTTGTTGGTGCTGCGACATTTGTAACTTTCGATCCAGACTTCTGGAATGACAGCTATTCCGCCTTGCCGGTAATGATCTACAACTACGCCGGAAGACCTCAAGAAGAGTTTCACACCCTAGCCGCAGCGGGTATTTTGGTAATGCTTGTTGTGCTTTTCTTCATCAATTCAATCGCAGTTTGGCTGCGAGCCCGCTACGAGAGAACCTGGTAGGAATAAATAATGACAACAACCGCACTGAACGAAGTATTTTCACTCAAGAACATGAGTGTCTCGTACGGGAAGAACCTGGCTGTTGCTGATGTCAACCTGCCGATCTACCAGAACGAGATCACTGCTCTTATCGGACCTTCTGGTTGCGGTAAGTCAACGGTGCTTCGAAGCCTGAACCGCATGAATGATCTAATCCCAGGAGCTAAGGTTTCTGGAGAGGTGCTGTACCACGGGCAGGACATGTACGGACCAGATGTCGACCCTGTGCAGGTTAGAAAGCTTGTGGGCATGGTTTTCCAGAAACCAAACCCGTTCCCTAAGTCCATCTATGACAATGTCGCCTTCGGTCCGCAAACTCTTGGCATGAAGGGCAACATGGACGAGATTGTTGAAGGCGCACTGAAATCTGCTTCACTTTGGGAAGACGTAAAAGATCGCCTGAAAGACAACGCGTTTGGTATGTCCGGTGGACAGCAGCAGCGCCTTTGTATTGCAAGGGCAATTGCCGTCAAGCCTGATGTGATTTTGATGGATGAGCCTTGCTCGGCACTTGATCCGATTTCTACTTTCAAGATCGAAGACTTGATGTTTGAGCTCAAGAAGGACTACACAATCGTTATTGTGACTCACAACATGCAGCAGGCCGCTCGAGTGGCTGATAGAACTGCGTTCTTCACAGTAGACACTTCCCGCGGAGAGGGATCCAGGGTTGGAACTTTGGTGGAGCACGACGTTACCGATGTTATGTTCTCAAGCCCCTCTGATCAAAGAACTCTTGACTACGTAACAGGTAAATTCGGTTAGAGTCGCTCGGAAAGACTTTGGTGCTCAACGCCAACAAGTCTTGGTTTTTTTCCAGAGGTAGTTAGATGAAGCACCACGAACTCTGCAGGCTTTAGACCCTTCGCTTCCAAAATCAACTTAGCTAAGGCTGGCTCTGCGTAACTTGCCAAAACCTCTGTAATGGTTGGAAGAGTTGGTCTGTGGGTACAAAGCACCGAGGACCTGGCGTCTGCAAATAGCTGCTTCGCGACCTTGGTTGTTCTCGCAGGACCCTTGGCGTTACCCATCTCAGAAAGCTCTCCGCGTTCGATCAGCTTGTATTTGTGAGCTTTGGCGTAGGGGCTGATTGTGTCTCTGCACCTTCTCCAGGGGCTTGTAAATACCCTTTTAGGCCCATAAGCACTCAGCAAACGAATCAGCTGTTTAGCTTGCTTCTTGCCATCTGGCAGCAAAGGTCTTTTACCATCCTCACCGACATAGTCAGCTCTTGGGGTCGCGGCAGCGTGACGAAGGATAATCAGAGGCTTAGTTTTGAGCATTCCCTTTTTTCTAAGATCTAGAACTTCCTGAAGCAGTTCGCGGTCATGCTGGTAGCTCAGCTTAGAAAAAGCCTCATCTGCTTTGACCCAAACCACCTCGGAGATTTCATCATTGGGCTTGAATTTGGAACCAGCTACTGATTTATCGCTTACTCTGGCTGCCCAATAGTGCACGATCTTGTTCTTGGTTTTATCAAGTGGGTAGGTCATTGTTGTAAGTGGAACCCCGAGCTTGATCTTCAGGCCAGTTTCTTCTTTGATTTCACGGACAGCAGTTTCGGCCAGCGTCTCACCGGGATCCACCTTTCCTTTGGGGAAAGTCCAGTCTTGATACCTAACCCGATGAACAATTGCTACCAGGAGACTACTTTTTTCCTCGCGCCAACAAACTGCTCCAGCAGCATAAACTTCCACGAAACTAGCTAACCTGACGATCAGTTATAGATTGCATAACAGCGTCTTGGAAATCTCTGAGGGCAACACCAAAGTTATCGAACTGCTTCCTGACCCACACGCCGTTAGCAGCTAGATCCCAACCAGCCATGTCATCAGCCATTGCTAGGGAGAACATTGTTCGGGTGCGGTCAATGTGCTCGGGTTCAATTAGGCGAACCAGCGCCTCAACGCGACGATCTAGATTTCGATGCATCATGTCAGCAGATCCTATGAAAATCTTTGGATCCCCGCCACCTTCAAAACTAAATACCCGGCTGTGTTCTAGGTAGCGGCCCAAGATGGAGCGCACTCGAATGTTTTCAGATAAGCCCGGTACTCCTGGCTTAAGAGCACACATTCCTCGAACTAAAACGCGAACTGAAACTCCTGCGATGGATGCTCGATAGAGCGAGTCGATTATTCCCTCGTCAACTAGAGCGTTGACTTTGATGTTGATCCCTGAGGTTTTGCCAGCAGTGTGATGCGCAATTTCCTGATCAATTAGATCTGTTAGACCTTCTCTGACTCCTACAGGTGAAACCATGAGTGTCTTGAACTTGGCCTCAGGAGCATAACCAGAAAGGTGATTGAACAGCTTGGTCAGATCTTCACCAACTTCTTCCCTAGCTGTGAGTAGTCCAAAGTCTTCATACACCCTTGCTGTTTTTGGGTTGTAGTTTCCGGTGCCGATGTGACAGTAGCGAACAAGCTGGCCAGCTTCCTGCCTAATTACGAGTGCAAGCTTGCAGTGAGTTTTTAGCCCCACCATTCCGTAGACAACGTGTACTCCAGCTTGTTCGAGCTTTCTTGCCCAGGTGATGTTGTTCTGTTCGTCAAAGCGTGCCTTGATCTCAACCAGAGCAAGCACCTGCTTGCCAGCCTGTGCTGCTTGAATCAGGGCATCAACAACTGGTGAATCACCAGAGGTTCTGTAAAGAGTTTGCTTTATAGCCAAGACGTCTGGGTCTTGCGCAGCCTGCTCCAGAAACTCTTGAACGCTGGTAGAAAAAGACTCATAAGGGTGATGTACCAGTAGCTCACGCTTTTTTAGAACGCTAAAGATATCTAGCTCTTCGTCGTCTCTTGGGCGAAGGTACCGGTTGGTTAGCACCTGATGTGGTCGATTGCGAAGTTCAGGTCTTGGAAGTGATGCAATGTCTTGCAATCCAGTTAGATCTAGCGGCGAGGGCAAGGTGTAGACATCTTGATTAGAAATGTCGAGCTCTCGAACTAGTAGCTCAAGAACCTGTGGGTTCATGTCATCGGCAATTTCAAGTCGAACCGGCGGACCAAAGCGCCTTCTTAGCAACTCTTTTTCTAGAGCTAGAAGAAGGTTCTCTCCTTCATCTTCATCCACATCCAAGTCTTCGTTCCTGGTGACTCTGAAGTTGTGGTGTTGAACTACTTCCATCCCAGGAAACAACGAAGAAATGAATTCACCGATGACATCTTCCAAGGGAACGTAGCGCACCTCTGAGCTGTCATCTTTGGCTGGAATCAGAACAAATCTTGGAAGTAGGGGAGGTACCTTGACTCTCGCAAAGTGCTCGCCCGGACTTCCAGACTTCTTTAGAACAACCGCAAGGTTTAGCGAAAGGCCAGAGATGTAAGGAAAGGGGTGAGCTGGATCAACTGCAAGTGGAGTAAGAACTGGAAAAATCTGATCTTCGAAGTAGCTCTGGAGATGCTTTTTCTCATC
>JBIIXH010000002.1:0-27950 GCA_044338475.1 Rhodoluna sp. | reverse complement strand
TGTTCACCGAGCCTGAAGGGTTCGAGTCCCTTGTTAGGCCTTGGCATCTTCAAGGTTTGGCGGTAAGACCAGAGCATCGAATGATTGGGCACACCGGCTTCTTGATAACCGCTAGGAGACTAGCTCCTGGAACCGTGTTGCCGCAGTTCAAGAACAAGGTTAAAACAACTGAATTTTCCGAGGAGGATATTTTCGCTTGGAGCCCAGATGGTCTAGGTGAGCGCAAGGTGTCTGAAAAGAAGCTCAGGAAGACCGTCCGTAAAGCCACCTCCTAGTCCAGCGCGGTGGCGTTAGCTCAAGGACTAAACTTGAGTACTTAGGACCTGATTACTGGAAAGTTGAATCTCTTGCATAAATCTGCACTCGCACTATCCGCCATTTTGCTATCCGTTTCTCTAACCGGCTGCAGCTCTTCAGTCACGCTAGCTTGCGATGTAGCAGGCGGCGGGGCACAAGTTGAATCAATCGAGGTATCTGGCGAGGCCCTTAGCAAGCCAGTTGTTACTTTTCCATCTCCAATTACTGCCGATGGTATTCAGTCGAGAGTGGTAATCCCAGGAGATGGCACGGTTTTCACTGGACGCAACCTGATCGAGTTTGAATTTGCGGGATACAACGGTGGAACCGGCGAGATGTTGCAGGAAACTGAATTTGATGGCAAGAACCCAGCGCCAGGTTTCTTTGGGCCTGAGTCGGTGCCAAACTTCTGCTCTGCGCTAGCTGGTGCCAAGGAAGGTTCGCGCGTTGTTGCTCTATTCCCAGCGGCGGACGCCCATGCGGGCCAGGGTCTACCTGGTTTAGGAGTGGGACCAACTGACTCTCTTGTGTTTGTTTTTGACTTATCTCGTGTGTATCTAGAAAAAGCAGAAGGTTCTGCGGTTGCCGCAGAGGCTGGTATGCCAGCAGTTGTCACAACACCAGAAGGCGTTCCAGGCATCACTATTCCAAGCACTGACGCACCCACCGAGCTCAGAGTGGCGCAGCTAGTCAAGGGGTCCGGAGAAACAATCAAGACGGGCGATTTGGTCACCATGCATTACAGCGGTTTTGTGTGGGCCGATGGAACAAAGTTTGACTCCAGTTGGGACAAAGGTCAACCTGCTCAATTAGAGGTCTCACCCGGGAAACTAATTGCTGGTTTTCTTAGTGGGGTTGTCGGGCAAAATGTTGGGTCTAGAGTGCTGGTTGTTATTCCACCAGCACTTGGCTACGGGGAGACCCCAACTGGAAACATTCCTCCAAACTCCACTCTGATTTTTATAATCGACATCTTGGGAACAAGTAGCTAACAGCTGATGAAGGCCCGGATTGATCTTTCAGAGCGGTTATTCAATCTAACCTGCGCTCTGCTTGTATCGAACAAGGGGCTGACAAAGGCTGAGATCTTTGCAAACGTTCAAGGCTATAAAGAGCGATACACGCTTGGGGGAGACAACGAATCTCTTTCGAGGCTTTTCGAAAGAGACAAGTCAATTCTTACAAAGGTCGGGATTGCGTGGCGATCATTTATTCCGCCGGAAGACATGGATGACAACCAGGAGTACAGGTATCTGATTGCCAACGAAGATTTCGTCTGGCCGGCGGGAACAACGCTCAACGCTAAGCAAGTCGCTCTGATGAACTTGGCCGCACAAGTATGGGCCAAGGCCTCTCTTTCTAGAGACGCCAATAATGCAATTATGCGAATCCGGGCCATGGGTGAAACTGCTGATGCGGGTAACTTGATTGGAATCGCTCCAAGAATTCGAACCCACGAGCTTTCATTTCTTCCGCTTTCAACCGCGATTGAGACTTCTTCAAGAGTCTCATTTGACTATAAGAAGCCGAATCAAAATCAAGCAGAGGTTAGAAACGTAGAACCGTGGCTAATCCAGAACATTTCAGGTCAGTGGCTTTTGCTTGGTTTCGATCTCGACAGGCAGCAACCGCGCAACTACTTACTTAGGCGAATCTGCTCTGAGATAGATATTCAAGACGTTACCTTCGAGCCACCATCCAAGACAGACATCAACGAGGCTTTGGAGGAGCTCGACAGGCATCGGATTGCGTCGGTTGCAGAACTTAGAATCCCGGGTCAAAGCGCCGCTTGGTTCCACTTCGATCTTGCAATAGATCAGGTTGATTTCGAGATCTCCTACATGGATGTTCACCTTCTAGCCGAAGAGCTTATGGAGTTTGTAGATCACGTTGAAGTTGTTTCCCCGCTGGAGTTGCAGGATGTCCTTCGTGCCAAATTGGAAGCTGTTAGGAGCACACATGCCTAAAAGCTCAAAGATCTCTGGAACGGACAGATACAATTTTCTGCTTGCCCTCACCGGTTACCTGATTCAGAACAGGCAGCAAAAAATTGGTGATGTTGCCAGGCACTTTGGAGTAACCGAGACTGAAATTCATGACGCGGTAGTGACCATCTCACTGTCGGGTGTGGGGATGTATCGACCAGATGAACTTTTCTTTCTCGATTACGACCTACTCGAAGAGGGAATTGTTGATGTGAGTTTTGCACCAACCTTGGAATCTGTCCCGAGGCTCTCAACAAGACAGGCAGCAGCCCTGGCAAGTGGTCTTGCTTATCTAGAGTCGGTGCTTGACGACGAGGACCGCAGTGAGATTGCAAAGCTTCTCGATATTCTTTCCGACGGCGGACAGCTAACTAGCCAAATGCCCTTCAAGGTTCAACCGTCAAGGATTGATGCTGAAGTTTCGCTGGCTAGACAAGCCATCAGCGAGAATCGACTGATCGCATGCAGCTACATCAATGCAGCAAACGAGGTTTCAACTCGTGAGATTGAACCGATTAGCTTGGAGTCGAACGACTCGATCTGGTACCTGCGGGGATACTGCCGGACAAAGACCGAGATAAGGGTGTTCCGCCTAGATCGGATGAGGGAGATTTCCCTTGCAAGTGAAAAACTGGTTCGGTCCAGCTACCCAGACTCGGACCAATCAAGAATCTACGCAGTCAGCGATACCGACACTGATGTGCTTTTCGACATTGACCCGGAAGGCTTTGGGTTACTGGCCGACTACAAGCCTGAATATCCGGTGGTTGGAAACAAGACGCTTCGGGTCACTATTCCAATTGGAGACATCAACACTCTAGGTAGAGTGGTCGCCAAATATTCGGGTAGCGTGCGTGTTATTGCACCAACCGAGGCCAGGCAGGTCGTTTTCGATTACGCCAATCGTTCGTTAGGTTCCAATTTGCTGCTGCAGGCAGCGGAGTAGTCAAATGGAGCTTTGGATCTGGCTTATTGCAGGAGTAACCGCTCTAGTGATACTGGCTCTCGCTTTCGCATACCTGGCAGCTAAATCGCTCTCCCTTGGCAAGCGGCTGCACCCATTTATTGGCGATGTTGCCCTGTTCCGTAAAAGCATTGATCAATACCCAGAGGCCGTGAAGTTCCTAACTGAGCAGGCCACAGCAAAGAAGCCGCAGACCAAGGGGCCTGACAAAGACTGACAAAACAACTCTAGAGAGCGTAGGCTTAGCTCAAGAGAACTTGAACGGATAGGAATCGAAATGCGTCTACAGGGCTGGGAATGGATCATTATTCTGGCAATTGTCTTGCTGCTATGGGGTGGCCCAAAGCTTCCAGGGCTTGCAAAGTCATTGGCGCAATCGATGAGGGTCTTCCGCAAGGAAATCAAGACAACAGATGACACCAAGCAGGCTGATCTGCCTGTTGAGGGTGAGAACACCACAAAGAACTAAGTGGTCAAGAAGCAAAACCCCGAGGGCAAAATGAGCCTGTCGGGTCACCTGAAAGAGCTTCGTAACAGACTTTTCTGGTCAGCAATATTTCTACTGGCGGGTTCAATCGCAGGCTGGTTCATGTTCGATGCGGTTTTCGCAGAGCTCCAACGGCCAATAGTTGCCCTTGCAGAAGAGCCAGGCTCCAATGCAACAATAAATTTCCCAACAGTCGTTTCCGCTTTTGACGTACGACTTCAGGTATCCATATTCCTTGGCGTCATGATGAGCTCACCGGTATGGCTTTTCAACATCTGGTCATTCATTACACCAGGCTTGAAGAAGAAAGAGCGCAAGTACACAATCTGGTTTGTAGTCGTTGCGGTTCCACTGTTTCTTGGAGGTGTAACACTAGCTTGGTCTTCTCTTCCAACATTTGTTCAAGTCTTGGTCGGTTTCACTCCCGAGGGTAGCGCCAACGTAATCAATGCAAGCGAATACATCCTTTTCACTCTTCGCATTCTGCTTGTTTTTGGGATCGCATTTGTTTTACCAGTTGTGTTAGTTCTGCTGAACTTCGCGGGAGTAATTACGGCTCAGAACATTCTTAAGTCTTGGCGACTTGCCGTATTTGTTTCAGCGGTAATTGGAGCGGTGGCGACACCGGTTGGCGAACCGATGGCTATGTTCTTGCTTATGGTCCCGCTGTTGATTCTTTATTTCGTCGCAGCGGGAGTAGCTACCTTGCATGACAAATCGTTGGCTCGAAAGGCTGCCGCAGTAGATCGTGAACTTGAGACAACGCAAGCTGATGACTAAAGAACATGGAAAATCTCTCCGCGTCCGAGCGATACCAGCGAGCTAAATCTAAACGAGAAAGCCCAAGCTTTGACTCTTTCTTGGAGTTACTAGATTTTCAGCTTGACCCATTTCAGGAACAGGCCTGCGAGGCCCTTGCCGTGGGTAAGGGTGTTTTAGTTGCGGCGCCAACCGGGGCAGGAAAAACAGTCGTCGGTGAGTTCGCTATTCACCTCGCGATTGAAAAGAATCAGAAGGTTTTTTACACCACCCCAATAAAGGCGCTTAGTAATCAAAAATTCGCTGAGCTGGTCGCGCGATATGGGGCCGAGCGAGTCGGGTTGTTGACAGGAGACATCAACAACAACTCGGAAGCCCAAATTGTTGTTATGACAACTGAGGTCCTGAGGAACATGATTTACGCCAACTCGGAGTCGCTAATTGACTTGGGCTATGTAGTTATGGATGAAGTTCATTACCTAGCAGATCGATTCAGGGGAGCGGTCTGGGAAGAGGTAATTCTCCATCTCCCAAAGGACGTTGTTCTGGTTTCTCTGAGCGCCACGGTTTCAAATGCGGAGGAGTTTGGAGCTTGGCTCGATGAGGTGCGTGGTGATACGGCAATTGTTGTATCCGAGGTCAGACCTGTTCCACTAGATCAGCAAGTTCTCTTTGGAGACGAGCTTCTTGAGCTATTTGAACCTGGAACAAAAGGGCAGCGAGTCAGCGCTGAGCTAGTTCGGAGGCACTCAGCAAAACTGCGGGTTCCGATTGGCAAAGTCAACAAGGGTAAGAAGTCAAACAACTTCTTTGAACGTGGTTTGTCTCGGATACCAAAGATTCCAAAGCCTGAGGTCGTTGAGATACTCGATGACAACGACTTACTTCCAGCAATTTTCTTCATCTTCTCACGAGTGGGCTGCGACACGGCTGTGAGGTCTTGTCTTCAGCGCGGAGTTCGTTTGACTAGCCGTGAGCAACAAGATGAGATCAGGGAAATTGTTGAGAGAAAGTGCTCCTCAATAGCAGAAGAAGATCTAGAAACCCTCGGATACTTTGAGTGGTTAAACGGCCTCGAGCGCGGTGTAGCGGCTCACCATGCCGGAATGCTCCCTGCGTTCAAAGAGGTAGTCGAGGAGCTGTTCCTGAAAAAGCTTGTGAAGGTTGTCTTTGCGACAGAAACACTGGCACTTGGGATAAACATGCCAGCACGAACTGTCGTCTTAGAAAGACTGGACAAGTTCAATGGTGAGTCTCGAGTACAAATAACGCCTGGCGAATACACCCAGCTCACAGGACGAGCAGGTAGGCGTGGAATCGACACTCTTGGTCACTCGGTCATTCAATGGTCGGGAAACCTTGACCCGGCGAGCGTTGCGGGCCTTGCAAGCAGACGTAGCTATCCATTGGTCAGCCCGTTCAAGCCAACTGCGAACATGGCAGTGAATCTAATCGATGCATTTGGTAGATCCAGAGCGAGACAAGTTTTGGAAACCTCATTTGCACAGTTTCAGGCCGATCGTTCGGTGGTGGGTATGGCTAAAGGAATTCGTGAAAAGCAGATCTCCTTAGACGGCTACGCCAAGTCTATGGAGTGTCATCTGGGGGACTTCTTCCAATACTCATCCATCCGACGAGAGCTGACCGACATAGAAAAAGTTCTAGCTGCAGGAAACACAAGGGCCGAACGCGGTAAAGACATTAGGCAAACCAAAGGTAGATACGATCTCGAGCGCAAGCTTGCAGAACTAAAAGTTCGAATGAAAACCCATCCTTGTCACTCTTGCAAAGATCGAGAAGCCCATGCCAGATGGGCAGAACGCTGGTGGAAGATGCAGCGCGAAACAAAGGCAACCATTGATCAAATCGAAGGACGAACAAATCAGGTTGCGTCCACGTTTGACAAGATATGCGATCTATTGATTGAGCTTGAGTATTTAGATTCCTCCGACCAAGACCTTAGCGTCACAGACTCAGGGCGAATGTTGGCGCGCATATACGGTGAAAGAGATCTATTGGTTTCAGAAGCAATTCGGCTTGGAACTTGGGACAAGCTTGACGCCGCTGGCCTTGCAGCGATGGCAGCCGCATTGGTGTACGAGCCAAGAAGAGACGATGAGGGGTTTGAGCCTCGACTACCAAAGGGAGGATTCTCGCAAGCTATTGAGCAAACGCAACAACTTTGGGACGAGCTGGAATTTCTATCCAAGAAACACAAGCTTCCTCGTTCATCGAAGATTGAGCTCGATCTTTGCTATCCGATTTACAGATGGGCTACTGGAGCAAGGCTTGATCTAGTTCTTGATACGGCTGATCTACTTCCGGGGGATTTCATTAGATGGTGTAAGCAGATAATTGATCTGTTGGAGCAGCTATCCCGAGCAGGCACTGGTGCAATTTCTGTCAATGCCAAGGATGCCATTGACAAAGTTCGGAGGGGTATCGTTGCATACTCCTACTATGCATAGGCTAGAACTATGAGTTCTAAGCATCGTCTTCCGGGTGGTCTATGGCGACTTCCAACAGCCTCGGTAGGAGGTTTGCTGTCTTCGCTAGCCATGCCTCGTGAAGACATCTGGCCTCTCATCTTTGTCTCCGTTGCTCTAATTTTGGTTTCGGTTCGGGGACTTAGATTCTGGCCTGCCGCTGGCGTTGGATTTGTTGCTGGTATGGCGTTTTACATGAGTCAGGTGGAGTGGCTTTCTCTTTACCTTGGACCAGTGCCCTGGATTGCCCTTTCGGTCATGGAAGCATTTATTTTTGCTGCTGGTGCTGGAGTCATAGCTATTGTTTGGACCTGGGCTGGCGCTATCCGTGAAAGCTTTTACCGCAGCACATTGATTGCTCTAGCCATCGCAACGGTTTGGACAGCAAGGGAATGGGTAGCAATAAATTTGCCCTACGGCGGATTTCCCTGGTCGAGAGTTGCCCAAGCTCTATCAGAAAGTTTCTTGTCGCAACTGGTCTACTTTGTCGGAATATCTGGACTAACATTCGTTTCAGTTTTCATGACGGTTGCGCTGTTGCAAACCCTGGAAGCTGGTTTGAAATCAATCCGGGGGAGCTTTCTGAGCCTTGGGGCCAGCCTTCTGGCGATTGCAACAGCGCTGCTATTCGTTGTGCCAACCCAAGCAGAGGTCGGTGAAATTACTGTTGCAGCCGTGCAGGGAAATGCCAATGCAGGATTGTTCGCTAACGCAGATCGCGGGACATTCCTTCGCAATCACTTGGAGGCAACCGCTCTTTTGGCAGATCATCAACTGAGGGACAAAATTGATGTGATCGTCTGGCCAGAAAACGCATCAGATTTGAACCCGCAAACAAGTCCACTTGCAATGACCCAGATTCGCTCAGTTCTAGCAACTTACGACGTCCCTCTTGTTCTTGGCGCCATTACTGAATCTGGGGATGTCTATTTCAACAGCTCACTGTACTTTTCACCAGAGGGTGATCAGGTAGATCAATACGACAAGAAAAGGCCAGTTCCGTTCGCGGAGTATGTTCCAGATCGTGAGTTTTGGAATCAACTAGCCCCTGACCTAATTGGTCTGGTAACGCGCGACTATGCGTTTGGAACAAGAGATGGGATTTTCGATTTCGAAGACAAGAAACTTGGCGTCCTCATTTGCTTTGAAGTCGCAATCGACGACATCGGCAGAGAGCTAGTTGGCGGGGGAGCGCAGATTATTCTGTCCCAGACAAACAACGCTGATTTTGGACGAAGTGATGAAACCTTCCAGCAAGCCGCGCTTGCAAGGCTAAGAGCCATCGAAACAGGACGCACCGTCGTAAATATCTCAACAGTTGGTGTTTCAAGAATCTTCTTACCCAACGGTCAGATCATTAGCGAGCTTCCTATATTTGAGCCTGGCGTAATGGTTGAGAAAGTTCCGCTTAGAACTCACATAACTCCGGCTATGGCAATTTCTCCCTTCTTTGATCTGTTTGTGAACATTTCTGCCATTGCTCTTTTGGTGTCAGCAATAGGTAGGCAGCTCCAACATCGTAGAAGGAGCCAAGGGGCATGAAGACTTTAGTTGTGATGCCCACCTACAACGAAGCTAAGTCGCTAGCAAGCACCGTAGCGGGATTACTCGAGCAGGTGGTGGGAATTGATCTGCTAATCGTTGACGATAACTCTCAAGACGGTACAGCGGAGATTGCCAACGCTTTGGAACAGAAACATGAACGGGTTAGTGTCCTGCATCGACCGCACAAACTCGGACTCGGACCTGCTTACCTTGATGGGTTTAGGAAGGCATTCGATAACAGATATGAAGTTGTTGTTGAGATGGACGCTGACGGTTCACATCGGCCAGAAGACTTACCAGAATTATTACTTGCCGCAAAACACGCTGATCTAGTCATCGGCTCCAGGTGGGTCTCCGGGGGGAGTGTTCAGAACTGGCCGATGACACGACAGCTACTTTCCAGATTTGGGAACATATACGCCAGGGTCTTGCTCGGGACGAGAATCAAGGACATGACATCAGGTTTTAGGGCGTATCGAGCAGAGTTCCTCAAAGGACTGGTTTCGGAACCTGTTTCCTCGCAGGGCTACTCGTTTCAGGTCGAACTGGCCTACCGTGCTTCAAGAGAGGGCGTTGTTAAGGAAGTTCCGATAACTTTCGTTGAACGAACGGAAGGAAGATCAAAGATGACGCTCAAAATTGTCATAGAGGCATTCTTTAAGATTCAGCTTTGGGGGATAAGGCGAATCTTCTCTTAGATGTCTGCTTTGCCGGCTTTGCGTCGGGCTTTGATGTAGGCGAGTCGCTCTTTTAGAATCAGCTCCAACTCAACCTTTGAGCGGCGCTCGAGCAACATGTCCCAGTGAGACTTTGGGGTTTTGATCTCTTGCAGGCTAAGGGTTATGGGTTTGCCATCTTTTAGAAGAGTGCCAAACTCCGAACATGACTTGCACTGCCAGGTCTCGGGCAGCTCAGCATCTTGGGCAAAGACAATTTCGGAGGAATGTCCGTTTGGGCACAGAAATTCATACTTGGTTCTAGGGGAGTAGCTAACCCCCACCTCGGACTCTAGGGATTGATTTCCGAGCCTGATGCCACGCATGGTTTGTTGAGCCAATTTGTTCTCCTTGTTTGCGCACTTGATGCGCTAAAAAGAGCAACAGAGTTGGAGTTGAGATACATCCGCAAACTCGGCCTTTCACAGCAAAGTGTCAGCTAAATACTTTCCCTGCGAGGTCGGACCTATCGGTAACAATTCCGTGAGCACCAAGAGCGAAGAGGCTCAGCATTTCTGCAGGATCGTTTACGGTCCAGTAATGAATCTCTTTGCCTTGATTCAGAATCCCTTCCACAAAATTCGGGTGTGTGAAATCGATGCCGTATTTCTTCGTGGGAATTTGTAGTGCATCTACCTCAGCTAGCGTTTTGGATAGTGCCAGTGTTTGTCTAAGTCTTGCAAGGGTGTAACTAGCTAGAACCTTTGAGCTTCCAGCAGAAGATGCAATTTTCCTAGGGGAGTGGCTAAGGGCTCTAAGCCTGGATGCCTCGTTAAAGCTAGACACTAAAACTCGATCAAATGCTCCTAGGGAGTTGATTACCGCCATACCTGGGGATTCTGTTGTTCGAGTCTTGAAATCAAGATTGAACTTCGAGCTTGGAAACTTTTCTAGTGCCTCGCGCAGAGTTGGAATCGTGCCACCGAAGGGCAGTCGAATCTTTCTAAGCTCCTCGAGGCTAAGAGCTGAGATAGAGGTTTTTGATCCAACTAAACGAGTGAGGTCTGAATCATGAAACAGCACGGGAACACCATCTCTAGTTAGCTGCAGGTCAGTTTCCAGATAGTCGGCTCCGGCTTCCAGGGCCAGCTCGAAAGAACCTAGAGTGTTTTCATCAACTACCTGTTTTGAGCCTTGAAAAACTAATCCGCGATGGGCAAATACACGTGGTCTGGAGTCCGGAAGAGCTCCAAGATAGCCAGTAGTGTTCATAGGTGCTCCATGAAACTAACCGTAGCTTGCCCCTGAGGCTGGTAACTCTATTTGCAGGGCTTGGAGTCTACGGACTAGGTGTTGCGCTCACGGTCCACGCTGGGATCGGAATCGCACCTTGGGATGTCTTGGGCCAGGGGATTGCTGTCCAGACAGGCCTTAGTTTTGGTGTTTCGACCGTTCTCGTAAGCATATTCGTCCTGATTTGCTGGATTCCACTAAAGGTCAAACCAGGCTTTGCCACGGTGGCAAATGCCCTGCTGGTTGGGCTATTTGCGGATCTGTGGCTGCTAATCCTGCCGGATTTAGGCAATTACTGGCAGCAACTGGCTATGTTCATGCTGGGTGTGGTTGTTGTAGCGATTGCAACGGGGCTATACATAAGCTCAAGGCTTGGATCTGGCCCCAGAGACGGTCTAATGCAGGGAACGGCAAATGCCTTGGATAAGCCATTTTGGCTCGTCAGGACCGCTTATGAGGCGTCTGCGTTGACAATTGGATGGCTTATGGGTGGACAAGTTCGTGAAGGCACTCTGATATTTGCTCTTACGATCGGTTACCTGGTTCAGCTTTCGCTAAGGTTCTTCAAAATACCCAAGGGCTAACCACGGAAGTAGTTGCAATCCTGATGAGCGGCGAGATTCAAGAGCTAACCAAAAGGGTGAGCTGACTTAGCGGTTGACAATAAAGCCGATAATGTACATTATGTCAACTAGCAAAATCAGGCCCTCCAAGCTCTATCCCCGCTCATGCTCTAGTTTGTAGCCTTTATCCACTGTTCTAGCTTGGAGTAGGCAGCCCCAGATTCAAGAGCTAGAGTGACAAGCTGGAGCGCAGCCTCAAATCGAGTCACCAGCTCGGAGCCCACAAGTTCTGGGTTCTTGGCGGCCTGGTAGGCAACCACTCCCCCCGCCGCGTTCAAAATCACGATGTCTCGGACAGCACCAAGGTTCCCTGTGGTCTTACCAGCGAAAAGATCCCGCGCAATTCGGGCGTTCTGGGCTGGATCCCCACCAATTAGCTGCTCTAGGCTGGAACGATTTATACCCAAGCGAACAGGATCAAGCTCCCAATTGTTGACCCCATCAGGCGAAACTTCCCATATTTGGCTAATCGTGGTGGTGGTGAGCTCATCTAAGCCATCATTTCCCCTCGAAACAAGCCCGAATCGACCTCTTTGGGCTAGTTCTTGGGCCATTAGTGGGGCAATTTGAGCGTTTGCGACCCCCAATGAGGTTGCTAGGGGTTGGGCGGGGTTTGCTAGCGGTCCAAGGAAGTTGAAAGTGGTAGGAACCCCAAGCTTCTTGCGAATCGGAGCTACATGTTTCATCGCAGGATGAAACACCAGCGCAAAAAAGAACGAAATTCCTGTTTCCTTGAAGACCTTTGCCACCTGACCAGGGTCAAGTTCTAGATTGATGCCAAGCTCCTGAAGCATCTCGGACGAGCCGGTTTTTCCTGAAGCTGAACGCGAACCGTGCTTCAGCACAGGAACTGCTGAAGCCGCGGTGAGAATCGATGCCATTGTCGAGATATTGACGGTTCCTATCATGTCGCCGCCGGTTCCAACAATGTCAACGGCGTCGTTGCCGGTTTCAAGTTTGAGAGAGTTTTCGAGCATGGTGTCCACAAGCCCAGCCAACTCTTCGACAGTTTCACCCTTTGATCTCAGGGCGAGAATGAAGCTGGAAACTTCGTCTTCAGGTGCAGTTCCAGTCATGATCTGAGACAAGGCCCAGGAACTTTGATCGCGAGAAATGTTTTTTCTGGCATCCAAATCTTCAAGAATTGAAGCCCAGCTGGTTTGAGTTGGCATCTGGTCAGCTTATTACCGAAACACCAGAGATACGGGTGCTTATTGCCCTATATGGCTGAATTCTCGGGTTATCATATTGGTATGACCTCCGCCCAAATCTCGCAAAATGCCCCAATCGTGATAAATCGCCCTAGTGCGACCTCGGTTGGAACCATCGTTTGGCTCGGTAGCGAGGTCATGTTTTTCGCGGGATTATTCGCGATGTATTTCAGCTTACGAGCCAACTCCCCAGCAATTTGGGCAAATGACACCCAGATTCTTGACGTCACTTTTGCCCTGATCAACACCTTGATTCTGGTTGCCTCATCGTTTACCGCTCAATTTGGGGTCTTTGCCGCCGAGCGGCTCCAGCCAAGGGCTACCGGCCTCTCTCCGGTGAAATGGGGTCTAGTTGAATGGTTCTTCCTCAGCTACGTTCTGGGAGCAATCTTCGTCGCTGGCCAGGTGTACGAGTATGCGATGTTGGTGTCCGAGGGCGTAACTATCAGCAGCAACTCTTACGGCAGCGCTTTCTATATCACAACTGGATTCCACGCATTGCACGTAACT
Organism: Rhodoluna sp.; assembly: GCA_044338475.1. Lineage (GTDB taxonomy): Bacteria > Actinomycetota > Actinomycetes > Actinomycetales > Microbacteriaceae > Rhodoluna. The sequence continues at coordinate 15,134 of JBIIXH010000002.1, read as the reverse complement.
GGTGGTCTGATTGCGTTCTTGCTTGTGATTGCAAAAACATATGCCGCAAAAAAGTATGGGCACCTTGAAGCCACCAGCGCAATCGTGGTTTCTTACTACTGGCACTTTGTTGATGTTGTTTGGATCGGCCTTTTCCTAATCATTTACGTTTTGAAATAAAGAAAGCAATTGATGTCACTTCGAAGAAAAATTAATGGTTCACGGCGGTCTCCCCTAGCGGCAACAATTGTCATCGCTGCAGGATTGCTTTTTTCTGGCGGCGGCTATGCAGTTGCAACAAACGTGGTTGTGTCAAATGTTGCCACCGCTTACACGGCGGATCAAATTGCAGAAGGCAAGAAACTTTTCTTGTCCAACTGTGCAAGTTGCCACGGTCTAAACTCTGAAGGAACCGAGGCTGGTCCAAGCCTTATTGGTGTCGGTGCTGCTTCCGTTGATTTCCAAGTTGGATCTGGTCGTATGCCAGGACAAGGTTCTGGTCCTCAGCTTCCAAAAAAGACTGTGCAATTCACCGAAGCCCAAATTGAGTTGATGGCTGCCTACGTCGCCTCTTTAGCTCCCGGTCCAGCTATCCCAGAAGCACAGTATCTTGAAGCAACCGGTGACGCAGCACACGGTGGCGAGCTTTTCAGAATTAACTGTGCGATGTGTCACAACGCTGTTGGTGCTGGAGGTGCCCTAACTGAGGGTAAGTACGCGCCGGTTCTAAAAGGTGTTTCCGCAAAGCACATCTACGAAGCAATGGTCACTGGGCCGCAGAACATGCCAGTTTTCAACGACTCGAACTTAACTCCTACTGACAAGCAAGACATCATTACCTACTTGGCTTACATTGACGCCAACGAATCTGCTGGTGGTTATGCACTTGCAAGCCTCGGTCCTGTTGCCGAGGGGTTGTTCATTTGGATTTTCGGTCTTGGTGGAATCATCGCCATAACCGTCTGGCTCGCAGCGAAATCGAACTAAGGGAGAATTCAGTTGGCTGGCAAGGACATAGAACTCGGCAAAGAAGCTCAGGGCTTCGAGCATGAATTCGAATCCGGTCTTGCGGTAATTCCGCCAGACAGGATCAAAGATCCTGGTCTTGAGCCACACCGAGTTCGGATGACCGACAAGTCCCCCAAGCACGCCAAGAATGCGGAGCGTCAGGTAGCGGTTCTGTTCTTACTGTCGGTAGTTGGAAGCTTTTTTGCATTGTGGGCGTATGTCGCATTCCCGATCACTGAAGACTTATCAACAGTTCGAGCCAACAACTTGTGGCTTGGTCTTGGAATGACACTGTCGTTGCTCGGAATTGGAATTGGTGCCGTGCACTGGGCAAAGACTCTGATGCCCGACTTTGAAGTATCTGAGGCTCGTCACCAAACTCGTGGTAGCGAGGATGTTCGCGCCGCCGCAGTTGAGATCGTAAAGCTTGCCGACAAAGAGTCTGGTTTTTCACGCAGGAAGCTAATCCGCAGAACGATGTATGGAGCGCTAGCTTTATTTCCACTCCCCGCACTAATCGTGTTTGGTGATTTGGGTCCCGTCGTTGGTGACAGCCTGCGTCACACTATGTGGAAGAAAGGAACCAGGCTAACTAAAGATCCAACTGGGATTCCGATTAAGGCCTCTGATGTAACTTTAGGATCTGTATTCCACGTGATTCCAGAAGGTCTTGCAGAGATGCACGAGCACAAGCTTGAAGAAAAAGCAAAGGCCGCGGTTTTGCTGGTTCGCTTGAACCAAGAAGATCTGAAAGAAGACGCCGACAAGAAGAGCTGGTCATACGACGGAATAGTTGCGTACTCAAAGATTTGCACTCACGTTGGATGTCCGGTTGCCCTATACGAGCAGCACACTCACCACTTGCTATGCCCATGCCATCAGTCAACATTCGATGTCACTGAGCACTGCAAAGTGGTTTTTGGTCCAGCAGCTCGTCCACTTCCGCAACTTCCAATCTCGGTTGATGCAGAAGGTTACCTAATCGCGCAAAGCGATTTCCTAGAACCAGTCGGCCCTAGCTTTTGGGAGCGTTAAAGATGACAACAGCAGTTACTGAAAAGAGGCCAGAAGGCGCACTAGCCTCAACAGCAAACTACCTTGATGAACGTCTGGGTGTTGGCGGGATCCTGAAGAACTTTGGTCGAAAGGTTTTCCCCGACCACTGGTCCTTCATGCTGGGTGAAGTAGCTCTTTACAGCTTCGTGATCTTGCTGATTTCTGGAACCTTCCTTACATTCTTTTATCAGCCAGCGATGACCGAAGTGATCTACGACGGTTCCTACGTGCCTCTTAAGGGTGCTCAGATGTCGATTGCCTACGCGTCATCCTTGGACATCTCCTTTGAAATCCGGGGTGGAATGCTGATGCGTCAGGTTCACCACTGGTCTGCGCTGTTGTTCGTAGCGGCAGCCGGGCTTCACATGCTCAGGGTGTTCTTCACTGGTGCATTCCGTAAGCCTCGCGAGATCAACTGGCTCGTCGGTTTCATGCTCTTCATCTTGGGTATGGCAGCAGGTTTCACGGGCTACTCTCTTCCAGATGACTTGTTGTCAGGAAACGGTCTTCGCATCATCGATGGAATGATCAAGGGAATCCCAGTGATTGGAACCAGCATCTCCTCTGGATTGTTCGGTGGAGAGTTCCCTGGAACAGAAATTGTCGCGAGACTCTATGGCCTACACATCCTTTTGGTTCCCGCGCTGATTCTTATCTTCATCGCAATTCACCTTTTCATGGTTGTCATCCACAAGCACACCCACTACTCAGGTCCTGGACGTACCGACGAGAACGTTGTTGGCTACCCGTTGATGCCTGTATACGTTGCAAAGGCTGGCGGTTTCTTCTTCATCGTGTTTGGTGTGGTGATGCTAATCTCGGCAACGTTCACGATCAACCCAATTTGGAACTACGGGCCTTATGACCCCTCCCCTGTTTCCGCAGGAACCCAGCCTGACTGGTACATCGGTTGGTTGGATGGTGCATTGCGTTTGGCTCCAAGTAATTTAGACATAATTTTGTTTGGCCACACCTACCCATTCGGTGTTCTAATCCCACTTGTTGGAAGCCTTGTGTTCCTTGGGCTGGTTGCGGTCTATCCATTCATCGAATCTTGGGTAACTGCCGACAAGCGTGAGCACCACGTTCTCGACCGCCCTAGAAACGCTCCTACCCGCACAGCTATCGGTGCTGCTGGTGTAACTTTCTACGGTGTGCTCTGGGCGGCAGCATCAACAGATTTGATTGCAACCTTCTTCCAGATGTCGCTGAACCAGGTTCTGATTTCGATGCAAATCATGTTGATCGTGGGCCCAATATTTGCCTACATTGTCACTAAGAGAACTTGCTTGTCCTTGCAGCGCAAGGACCGTGAAATCGTGCTTCACGGAAGAGAAACTGGACGTATCGTTCGCCTGCCACACGGCGAGTACATCGAAGTTCACGAGCCACTAGATAAGTACGAAATGTACAAACTAGTTGATTTCAAGGACTACAGGCCAACGATTGTCAGGCCTAACGAAAAAGGCAAGATCACGGTTGGCACCCGGATTCGTTCTGCCCTATCAAGAATCTACTTCGAAGACCGCATCACGCCGGTTACTCAGTCTGAGTTGGACGAGGCCCAGGCGCATGATCACTCCCCTGGTATTGAGGCCAACAAGCAGGAGCAGCTCTCTAAATAAATAATGAAATAACCCCGTCCGAAAGGCGCGGGGTTATTTATTTAGGGTTTGTATGAATCGACTTCTATCTCAACCAACATTGCCTTGTTGATGAATTGAATTCCAGCAAGCATTGTGGCCGCTGGTCTAATTGATGAAAAGAGCTCACCGTGAGCACGGCCTACCGCGTCCATGTCTTCCGCGTTCGCTAGGTACATTCTGGTCCTGACAACATCTTGGAAGCTATGCCCACCCAACAAGAGCGCCTTCTCGATCACTTGGAAAGCAACCTTGGCTTGTCCGTAGGCGTCTCCCTCGTGCTGGAGCACACCATCAACTGTGGCGGTTGAGCCAGAAACGTGGATGTATGGGCCTGCTACTACCGCTCTGGAATATCCAATCGATTCTTCCCAGGGTCCTCCAGAGGAGATCTTCTTGTCTGCAGCCACTAGTGTGCAAAATGTCCGCGGTTATGTTCGAAAACGAATCCAACAACGCCGATTAGTGCTAACGGGGCTGCAATAAAGGTTAGCCACCACCCGATCGCTAGAGATGCGAACGCAAGCCCGGTAGCAGCACCTACAAAGATTGGCCACCAGCTCCACGGAGAGAAGAATCCAATTTCTGATTCTCCGTCTTCGATGTTGGCATCTAGGCGATCCTCCGGAACAAGACCCTGAGTTCTATCAGTTTTCCAAAGATAGAAAGTGAGAAAGATACTCATGAAAGTCAGCATTGCAAGAGCTGAAGTTCCGATGGGCTCCCAGCCACCATAAGTAAGGAACCACCAGACAGCATAAATGCCTGTAATCAAAGCAAAAAATGCGGTCATGATAAACCACATGCTTACATTGGCCTTCATTCCCTACTTACCTTCTTCTCTCATTGCGGCCTTGGCCTCAGCAGATGCGTGATCGGGGTGATGAAGATCAAAAGCTGGAGATTCTGATCTGATTCTTGGGATTGAGTGGAAGTTATGACGAGGGAACGGGCTTGACGTTGCCCACTCCAAGCTTCGACCATAACCCCACGGGTCATCCAAGGTAACGGTAGGTGCCCTGCGCGCTGTTACGTACAGGTTCCAGAAGAACGGAATCATGGAAAGTGCCAGCAGTATTGAGCCTCCAGAGGAAACCATATTCATCCAAGTAAAGCCATCTTCCGGAAGGTAAGTTGCATACCGTCTTGGCATACCAATAACTCCCAGCCAGTGCTGCACTAGGAAGGTGATGTGGAATCCAAAGAACAAAATCCAGAACTGGATCTTTCCAAGGCGCTCGTCCAGCATCTTGCCGGTGAACTTTGGCCACCAGAAGAAGAACCCGGCGAACATAGCAAACACCACTGTTCCAAACACGACGTAGTGGAAGTGAGCAACCACGAAGTAGCTGTCTGACAAATGGAAAGTAAGTGGAGGTGAAGCAAGAATCACGCCGGTTAGACCACCGAAGATAAATGTTGTTAAGAAACCAAGGCTGTAAAGCATTGGGGTCTCAAATGTAATTGAACCTCGCCACATTGTCCCAATCCAGTTGAATATCTTTACGCCCGTAGGGACCGCAATTAACATCGTCGTGAAAGCAAAGAACGGTAGCAGCACAGAACCAGTTACGTACATGTGGTGAGCCCAAACCGTCATTGATAGTGCTGCAATGGCAATCGTTGCAAAAATAAGTGTCTTGTAACCAAAAACAGGTTTGCGGCTAAAGACCGGGAAAATCTCGGAAACGATTCCAAAGAACGGCAAAGCGATGATGTAAACCTCTGGGTGACCAAAGAACCAAAACAAGTGCTGCCAGAGCATTGGGCCACCGTTGACGGGGTCAAATATGTGAGCCCCAAACCTACGATCCGCTCCCAGTGCAAATAGGGCCGCAGCTAGCGGTGGGAAAGCCATGATTACCAAGATGGAAGTGACCAAAGTGTTCCAGGTGAAGATTGGCATGCGGAACATCGTCATGCCTGGAGCACGCATGGTCAAGATGGTTGTTATGAAGTTAACTCCACCCATGATTGTTCCAAAACCGCTAAGCGCTAGACCAAATACCCACAGGTCTCCACCTATTCCCGGCGAGAAAGTCGTATTCGATAAGGGCGCGTATGCAAACCACCCAAAGGATGCTGCGCCCTGAGGAGTAAAGAAACCAGAGACCGCTACCAAGCTTCCAAAGAAGAAGAACCAGAATGCAATAGCGTTCAGCCTTGGGAAGGCAACATCCGGTGCCCCAATTTGAACTGGCATCAGGACGTTTGCAAAGCCTGCAAACAGCGGAGTTGCGAACATCAAAAGCATGATGGTGCCGTGCATAGTGAACAGCTGGTTGTACTGTTCCTTGGTTTGCACAATGTCTAGCCCCGGAAGCGTCAATTGAGCGCGAATTACAAGGGCCATTACTCCACCGATAAGGAAGTAAATGAAAGAAGTAATCAGATAGAGGTAGCCGATTTTCTTGTGATCGGTAGTTGTAATCCAGTCCACGATAATTTCGCCCTTGGATCTTTTTCGAGGTGACTGGTATCCGCCGCTTGGCCTAGTGTCAGTTAGGGTTGCCATCTGCCTATCCTCTAATCTCTAATCTCAGGGTCATCGCCGGGAAGATTTTGATTTCTATCAAGTGAAGAATCGAGCTGACCAGTTTGACCCTTGGCGGCCAGGCTGGTTAGGTACGTGTCGTACTCGGCTTGAGAAACAACTTTCACCTGAAACAACATCATCGAGTGATACTCGCCGCAAAGCTCAGCACACTTACCCATGTAAGTTCCTTCAACTTGAGGGGTGAAATACATGTGGTTTGTCTTGCCTGGGAACATATCTTTCTTGTACAAAAAGTCAATTACCCAGAACGAGTGAATAACATCCCTCGAGGATAGATCTATCTGAACCGTCTTCCCAACTGGCAGATACAGAGCTGGCAAGGTTTCCGGTACGCCAGTTTGTCCCTCAAACTGGGCCTGAATTCCTGATTCGTAAACGTTTGCGTCTACGTAATTGAAGTCCCAGCTCCACTGCTTTCCAATAACCTGAATGGTTACATCCGGGTTCTCAGTTGGCTGCTCAATAGCAGCAATGTCGCGGGCGGTAAATGCGAAGAAACCAATCACAAGGATTAGCGGAATCACGGTAAAGAGAACTTCAATTGGGTTGTTGTAGCGCAATTGCTCCGGAAGACCGATTTCACCCTTGCGGCGGCGGTAGACAACGATTGCCCAGCCCATAAGGGCCCAAGCAATTATTCCAACCAGCCAAAGAATGATCCATGCGGTGGTCCACAAGCCTACGATTCGCTCCGTGTGGTTGGTAACCCCTGTAACTCCAGGTAGCCACCCGCGGGCAAACTCATCAGTGCAGCCTGTTAGGAGAAGAACCAAAGATGAGACGGCTGGAATTGCCAACCATTTTGATCGATTCTTCAATTAAAACAAGTCCTTCGAGTCTGCATCGCTATTTCAATCAAGTCTAAGTCAGTGTTTTGCGAATCCGTGCCAAGCACCGCTAAACACTTGGGTTTTGTTGGGTCTTGAACCAGTTTCTCTTAGTTGAAGGAGTCTCCACACGCACATGAACCAGCGGCGTTTGGGTTGTCAATGGTGAAGCCCTGCTTCTGAATGGTGTCTTCAAAATCGATTGAAGCACCCTCCAAGTAAGGGACGCTCATCTTGTCGACTACTACCTCGACATCGTCAAACTTAGCGATGGCGTCTGTGTCTTCTAAGACCTCATCGAAGAACAACTGGTAAATCAAACCAGAACATCCGCCAGGCTGGACTGATACTCTCAGTCGAAGATCGTCGCGACCTTCTGCGCTAATTAGGCTCTTCACCTTGTTTTTGGCAGTATCTGTGAGCTTGACGCCGTGGGTAAGGGTTTGTTCCATTGAAATCTCCTTGGAGTGCGTTCTTAGTAGCTACAGTCTACCTCAGCTCTTAGTTTTCGAGCTGAACTTGGTTTCCAGCAAGCAAAATCAAGGCCTGAGCCACTATTGCCTTCTCTAGTGTCTCAATGTGCAGGCTCTCGTTAGGCGAATGGGCCCTTGAATCTGGGTCCTCGACGCCCGTGACTAAGACCTGAACGCCAGGAAAGACAGCCTCTAGATCAGCAATAAACGGAATCGATCCGCCAATTCCGATGTCAACGCTGTCTTGACCGTAGGCAGACTTTAGTGCTCTAGCTGCCAGATCCTTGGCCCAGCCTGACTCCCCCAAACTGAAGGGCCTGCCAAGCTCAACCGCTCCAAAATCAATTTCAGCGCCCAGTGGGTTATGGGTCAAAATGTGCTGCTTTAGGGCCTCCAAGGCCTTGCTGGGGTCGTCTCCGGGGGCGATGCGAAGGCTTAGTTTGGCCCTCACGCTGGGCACAAGAGTATTTGAGGATAAGGCCACTGAAGGGTAATCCACGCCGATCAATGTCAGGGCTGGCTTAGTCCAAATTCGGCTCAAAATGCCACCCACACCAAGGGGCTGAGTGGAGGGAAGAAGCCCAGAATCAGCCCTTAACTGGCTCTCTGAATAGGGTAAATCTACTAAATCTGATGATTTTAGACCAGAAATGGAGACTGAACCCGATTCATCCCACATTGACCCAAGAATCTTGGTAAGTGCCAGCATGGCGTCGGGCACCGCTCCCCCATACATACCGCTATGAATCGCGTGATCGAGAGTCCTAACCTCAAATTCCAAAGACACAAGTCCCCGAAGGGTTGTGGTGATCGCTGGAACCTCTGTGGTCCAGTTCCCGGAATCGGCAACGATGATCACATCCGACTGAAGCTTTGCTTTGTGCTCAACCAGAAAATTGGCGAAGGATGGGGAGCCTGCTTCCTCCTCCCCTTCAATGAAAACAACCAGACCCAGATCAAAATCATTGCCGGTCAACTCGCTTAGAGCCTTGATTGCATAAAGGTGAGCGATGATACCTGCTTTATCGTCAGCGGCCCCGCGTCCATACATTCGACCATTTCTAATATCCGTCTTGAATGGCTCGGACTCCCATAGCTCATCCGATCCAGGAGGCTGAACATCGTGATGTGCATAAAGCAAAATTGTTGGCCTTTGGTTACGGGCTGCTCTGGTTGCAACAACTGCTGGTGCGCCCATGGAACCAGCTGGAGTTGCCGAATTTAGAATCTCGACAGATTCAAAAACCTCGGTGTCCAGAAGCAATTGCGCTACCGCTTCAGCGCTTGCCCCTAACTGAGATTGATCAAAGGCTTCCCAGGCAATGCCTGGGATGCTGACCAGTTCCGATAGTTGCTCTAGGGCTTGAGGAAAGGATTCGCTTGTAATTGTCTGAACGGCTTCGATGTCAGAATCGCTAATCGGCGGTGGCTTGATTGTCATACGGGTAATCTTAAAGCCATACCGAGACGAATTGAGAATTAATGTCAACGACACCCAAGCCCCAGCCAGAGACCCCGAAGTCTGGAAAGGGTCGCCCGACTCCAGCGAGGAAGCAGCAGGAGATGCTCAGAAGAAAGCCTGCCGTTGGGAACAAGAGTCCCGAAGCCAAGCGTGCGGCAAAAAAGGTGCTCAACGCAGAGCGGGCCAAAGCTAGAGAAGGTTTGGCGAACGGAGAAGATCGTTACCTAACGATAAGAGATCGCGGACCGCAGCGAAGGCTGGCCAGGGATGTAGTTGACTCTCGATTCACTATCGGAGAGCTAGTTCTTCCGATGCTTTTCCTGGTCATTATCGTCTCTTCGATAAGGCCCGACGACGCTCAATTGGATCTCACAATCCAACTAGGAACCTTGGTTGCGATGTGGGGATTATTTGTAGCTATTGGAATTGATGGATACTTCATCGGAAGAAGAGCATCGAAAGTCGTTGAAACCAAGTATCCAGGTAAGGCGGAAAAGGGTTTGCGCTGGTACGCTGCAATGCGATCGATCCAAATGCGCGGAATGCGACTACCTAAACCGCAGGTCAAGCGCGGAACGAAGATTCTCTAACGCTAAGAAAGGTTTCAGTTGAAACATCGTTATCTAGGCAACAGTGGATTCAAAGTTAGCGAACTGACCTACGGAAACTGGTTAACTCACGCCCGTCAAGTCGACAACAAGGACGCCATAAAAACTGTAAAAGCAGCGCTCGAAAATGGGATAACCTCTTTCGACACTGCGGATACATACGCAAACCTGGAAGCGGAACCTATTCTCGGTCAAGCGCTCAAAAATGAACGTCGTTCGGCCATTGAAATTTTCACGAAGGTCTACTGGCCCGTGGCTGATAGATTGCCAAACGATCACGGTCTTTCGAGAAAACACATTATGGAATCAATTGATGGTTCACTTTCCAGACTTGGAACAGATTACGTTGACCTTTATCAAGCTCACAGGTACGACTATGAGACACCTCTAGAAGAAACTATGCAAGCCTTTGCGGACATTGTTCGCGCTGGTAAGGCTCTTTACATTGGAGTTTCGGAGTGGAATGCAGAGCAAATTACCGCAGGTGCAAAACTAGCCAAGGAACTAAAGTTCCAGCTGATTTCGAATCAGCCTCAATACTCAATGCTCTGGCGGGTAATCGAGAGCGAAGTCATTCCAGCCTCAAAAGAGCACGGACTGACCCAGATTGTATGGTCCCCTCTGGCGCAAGGAGTGTTAACCGGAAAGTATCTTCCAGGCAGCCCTGCACCAAAGGATTCAAGGGCAAGTAACACAGAAGCAGGAGCGGCTGGTATCGCTAAGTACATGACCGAAGATGCCCTAACGGCAATTCAGAAGCTAAAGCCACTCGCGGAATCCCTCGGTCTAACCATGGCTCAGTTTGGCCTGGCTTGGGTTCTAGCCAATCCAAATGTTTCTAGTGCGATAGTTGGGGCATCGAAGCCAGAGCAGATTTCAGACAACGTCAAGGCTGTAGGTGCTGAGATTCCAAACGAAATCATGACCCAAGTGGATGAGATTCTTGCAGGCTTGATTGTTTCGGACCCTTCTGAAACAAAAAGCCCTCCGGCGAGGCTTGTTTAGTTTTTCAGAACTGCGTTTATCTTTCTTGCCCAGAGTGGCCCTTGATAAACAAACCCTGTGTAACCCTGAACCAAATCTGCACCTAAGTCCAACCGCTCTTTTACGTCTTGACCGTCGACTACTCCACCGACTGAAATGATCACAAAGCCCTCCCCCAGCTCCTCACGAACGAGGCGAAGAACCTGAATGGAGCGCTCTTTTAAAACCGGTCCAGAAAGCCCACCTACTCCAAGCGATTCCACCTGTTGCTTGGGTGTGCTCAAGCCGTCCCGGCTAACAGTTGTGTTTGTAGCAATGACACCAGCTAATCCGAGTTCTCGAACTAGCTCAGATACTTGCCTTACCTCAGCATCGTCAAGGTCAGGAGCGATCTTTACAAGGACCGGCTTACCCCCCGCAGCCGAGGACACTGCAACGAGAATGGGTTTCAGTTGATGGATCCCCTGAAGGGATCGAAGACCTGGTGTGTTTGGTGAAGAAACATTAACCGCGATGTAATCAGCGACGGGGGCCAGAACCCTGGTGCTGTACTCGTAGTCGGATGCCGCGTCTTCCAATTCAGTAATTTTGCTCTTTCCAATGTTCACTCCAATTATCGGAAGCTTGGCACCAGAGGCTCGAAGTGCGGTTAGCCGATTAGCTATTTGGTCAGCACCGTCATTATTGAATCCCATTCGATTGATAAGGGCTTCGTCCTTTACTAGACGAAAGAGTCTGGGCTTTGGATTGCCAGCCTGTGGGTGCCTAGTTACTGTTCCAATCTCAACATGAGAGAAGCCGAGCTGGCCTAGCTCTTTGACCGCCACCGCGTTCTTATCAAAGCCGGCGGCAATTCCAAACGGGCCAGCGAAGCTCAGGCCCATAACTTGAATCGGTTTTGGATTTAGCCCTGCCATAGAAAGTCTTGCTAGACCACTTTTTCCAAGCAGCATAATTACAAACATTCCTAGGTAGTGAGCGCGCTCTGGATCTAGATTCGCAAAAACTAGCCTGAATAGAAGTTTGTATAGCACCTACTTAGATTACCTTTCCGCCGGATAGACCAAAGGGTCAACGCGATTCGCGCTGACCCTTTGGTTCGAACTATTTTCTAGCTGCAGCCAGAGGTTGATCCACAGCCTTCGCAAACGTGGCATGAGCCAGAAGGTCTCATCTTGATTCCACAGTTGAAGCAAAGTGGTGCATCTGATTCTTTACCCTGTAGTAACTCAAACAACTCGGCAGAAGAGTGAACTTCCTTTTTGGTTGTGATTTCTACCGACTGGGTGATGGACACTACTGGTTCCGCTTCAACCGAAGCCTCTAGCTCTACCGCCGCTGGAGCACCGTAGCTGGAGTTTGCGTCCAGTTCTGCATTTCGCTCATCAGTGGAGTGAATCCCAATGGCTGCCCTGGTTTCGTATGGAAGGTAATCAAGAGCCAAGCGACGGAAGATGTAGTCCATCAATGACTTGGCCATTCTGATGTCTTTGTCGTCAGTTAGACCAGCTGGCTCGAAACTTACGTTGGTAAATTTCTTTACGTAGCTTTCTAGTGGAACGCCATACTGCAAGCCAATCGACACGGCAATCGAGAATGCATCCATTACGCCAGCAAGAGTTGATCCTTGCTTACCAAGCTTCAGGAATACCTCTCCCAAACCACCGTCTGGGTAAGAACCTGCTGTTAGGTATCCTTCAGCGCCGCCAACTGTGAAGCTGGTGGTTGTGGATGGGCGTGACTTTGGCAGACGCTTGCGAACAGGGTGCGACATTCCAGTTGCCACAGCTGCCTTGTCAGTCTTGGTTTCGGTCTTTGCCTTGCCATCGGAAAGTGGCTGGCCTACTTTGCAGTTGTCACGGTAGATAGCCAAGGCCTTTAGTCCATACTTCCAACCCTGGAAGTAAACCTCAGCGATTTCCTCGATGGTTGCAGTCTCAGGCATGTTTACTGTCTTTGAGATAGCTCCGGAAAGGAACGGCTGAACAGCGGCCATCATTCGGACGTGACCCATCGGCTCAATCGCGCGAACACCGATAGCGGTGTCGAAGATTGGATAGTGCTCAACCTTTAGTCCAGGTGCGTCTACCACGTGACCGTTTTGAGCAATGTGATCAACAATTGCCTCGATTGTCTCCTGTGAGTAGCCAAGACGGTGCAGTGCAAATGGAATGGTCTGGTTTACGATCTGCATCGAACCACCGGTTGATAGCTTCTTGTACTTCACCAAAGAGAAGTCAGGCTCGATACCGGTGGTGTCGCAGTCCATCATGAAACCAATGGTTCCAGTTGGGGCCAGCAGTGAAGCTTGGGCATTTCTCCATCCGTTTTGTGCGCCGATCCTAGTGTTCAACGCCCACTGCTCAGTAGCTGCAACGTGAACGGAGCGATCCACTTCGCTGACCGAAGTAACTAGAGAGTTTGCCGCCTCGTGCTTTGCCATGATGCGGTCGTGACCGGCTTTGTTCTTGGCGTAGCCATCGTATGGGCCAACAACTCCGGCAAGCTCTGCCGAGCGACGGTAGGAAGCGGCTGTCATCAAAGAGGTGATTGCTCCAGCAAGAGCAAAACCTTCCTTGCTGTCATAAGGAACACCGATTGCCATCAAAAGTGCACCTAGGTTTGCGTAACCAATACCTAGCTGACGGTAAGCGCGAGTGGTGTCGCCAATAGCCTCGGTTGGGAAATCAGCAAAGCTAATGGAGATATCCATCGCGGTGATGATTAGCTCTGAAGCCTTAGTGAAGGTTGCTGAGTCAAATGAACCGTCTGGGTTTAGGAACTTCAGTAGGTTCAAGCTCGCTAGGTTACAGCTTGAGTTGTCAAGGTGCATGTACTCAGAGCAAGGGTTTGACGCGGTGATGCGACCAGACTCTGGAGTGGTGTGCCAGTCGTTGATAATGTCGTCGTACTGGATACCAGGGTCCGCACAGGCCCACGCTGCCTTGGAGATCTTGTTGAACAGTTCTCTTGCGTCGACTTCTTCAATAACCTCACCGTTGGTTCTGGCGCGAAGTCCAAACTTGCCACCGTTTTCAACTGCGTTCATAAACTCTGCGTTTACACGAACGGAGTTGTTTGCGTTCTGGTACTGAACGGAGTTGATGTCGCGTCCGCCAAGCTCCATGTCGTAACCGGCATCGCGCAATACGCGAATCTTCTCTTCTTCAAGCTCCTTGGTCTCGATGAACTCGACGATGTCTGGGTGATCAACGTCCAAAACAACCATCTTGGCTGCACGACGAGTGGCACCACCGGACTTGATGGTTCCCGCAGATGCGTCAGCACCGCGCATGAAGGAAACTGGACCAGAAGCTGATCCGCCGGAGGACTTTAGAAGCTCCTTCGATGAACGGATTCTGGAAAGGTTTAGACCAGCACCAGAACCGCCCTTGAAGATCATTCCTTCTTCGCGGTACCAGTTCAAGATTGATTCCATTGAGTCGTCAACAGACAAAATGAAGCAAGCAGAAACTTGCTGTGGGCTCTTGGTTCCTACGTTGAACCAAACTGGTGAGTTGAATGCAAACACCTGGTTCAAAAGCATGTAGGTCATCTCGTGCTCGAAGATTGTTGCATCTTCCTCTGAAGCGAAGTATCCGTTGTCGCGACCACCCTGGGTGTATGTAAGAACAACGCGGTTGATCAGCTGACGCAAGCTGAATTCACGCTCTTCGGTTCCTAGTGCTCCACGGAAGTACTTCGTGGTGACGATGGTGGAAGCGTTCAAGCTCCAGAACTCTGGGAACTCGGTGCCACGCTGCTCGAAAATGGTTTCCCCATTTTTCCAGTTGGTCTGTACAACATCTCGGAACTCCCAGTTGACCTGGTCGTATGGGTGCACACCCTCTGTTGTGTAAATACGGTTGATTGTTAATCCCTTGCCGCTTACGGAGCCAGAGGTGGAGCTAAATGCGGTTGCGTCAGTCACGAGTGTTGCCTTTCCTAGTTTTGGATACTTATGGTTGTTGTTTTATTAGTTGGTTAGTTCTTTGTCTAAATCTGTTGCTTCGGTGTTGCTTGCTCGAAGGACACTTATTGCCGCTTCGAAATCTTCTAGGCTTTCCCAGCCTTGATAAACACTTGCAAACCTCATGAAGGCGACTTCGTCAAGCAGTCTTAGAGGTTCCAAGATAGCCAACCCGATCACGTGTGCTTCTACCTGAGCTGCACCTGTGGAACGAATGGTCTCTTCTACCTGCTGAGCCAAGATGGCTAGGTCCGCGTCTGAAACCGGTCTGCCCTGGCAAGCCTTGCCCACGCCGCTTACGATCTTGTCCCGGCTAAAAGGCTCCGTGACTCCGCTTCGCTTTAGGACGCTCAGCGACGTTGTTTCAGAGGTTGTGAACTTCTTGCCACACTCTGGACACTGGCGCCTACGGCGGATGCTGGTGCCGTCTTCGCTAGCTCTGGAATCTGTGACTCTGGAGTCCGTGTTACGGCAAAAAGGACAGTTCATGAGCTGATGCCTTTCTGTCGTAAAAACCTTGATTTTTGTTGGATTTTCCCCGAATTTCCCAATAACCTTCCACTAGAT
>JBIIXH010000045.1:0-7054 GCA_044338475.1 Rhodoluna sp. | reverse complement strand
GCATCTGGATGATCTCTAAAGAGCTCCCTCATTTCAGAAGGTGACTTCAGGTAATACTCGGCTCCGTCGAATTTGAAGCGATTCGGGTCCAGCAAATTCGTTGAGGACTGTACGCAAAGCAAGGCTTCGTGGGCGGTGGCCTCCGAGGCGTGTGTGTAATGCAAGTCGTTTGTTGCAACAAGAGGCAGACCCAAATCTTTTGCCAGCCTAAGTAAATCTGTGGTGGCTCGTCTTTCAATGTCTATACCGTGATCCATGATTTCGACGAAGTAGCTGTCCTTACCAAAGACATCTGCATAGAAAGCTGCTGCTTCGACCGCTTTGTCATACTGGCCAAGTCGAATTAGGGTTTGTACCTCCCCCGAGGCGCAACCTGTGGTGGCAATTATTCCCTTGGCATACTCAGCCAACAACTCGCGGTCCATTCGAGGCTTGAAATAGAATCCATCAAGATAGGCCTTCGAAGACATTTTGAAGAGGTTGTACATTCCCTCGGTGGTTTCCGCAAGCATGGTCAAGTGCGTATAGGCACCGCCACCAGATACGTCGTCCTCTCCGCCGGTACCCCACTTAACTCTGGTACGGTCAGTGCGCGGCGTTCCAGGGGAAAGATATGCCTCGATTCCAATGATTGGCTTTATGCCATTGGCTTTAGCAGTTTGATAGAAGTCGTAAGAACCAAAGTTGTTGCCGTGATCGGTTATTGCTATGGCAGGCATGCCCATTTCTGCTGCAGCTTTGGTGAGCGGTCCGATGCGAGCTGCTCCATCGAGCATGGAATACTCGCTGTGCACGTGAAGGTGCACAAAAGAATCCTTTGCCGACAAAGAAACCCCGCCTAGGTGTTTGAGTGATTGGCTTTTAGCCTAAGGCTATTTAAGACCGGAGCCGTTCAAGCACTTCCGCCAATTCTGGCGGATACTGCGATGTTAAGTGAATCGATTCTCCCGTAATCGGGTGAGAAAATCCCAGCTCCTTGGCGTGCAGCCACTGCCTAGCGATTCCAAGCTTTTTCGCTAGCGCCGGATCGGCTCCATACATGGTGTCGCCGAGAAGGGGATGCTTGAACGCGGAAAAGTGGACCCGAATCTGATGAGTTCTTCCGGTTTCAAGGTTTACTTCACACAAGGTAAGTGCTGGGAAAAGCTCAAGTGTTTTGTAGTGGGTGATAGAAGGCTTGCCACCTTCAACAACAGCGAACTTGAATTCGGCTTTTGGATGTCTTGCTATCGGAGCATCAAAAGTGCCCTCGTGGGGGTCGGGGTGGCCTTGAATAATGGCGTGATAGATCTTGTGAACTTCTCTATCCCTGAAAGCCTGCTTCAGTCTCGAGTAAGCCAGCTCGGACTTGGCTAACATCATCAGCCCACTCGTGCCAACATCCAAGCGCTGCACTATACCTTGACGCTCCTGGGCACCTGAAGTTGAAAGTTGTATTCCTCTAGCCAACAAAGCACCGGCGACAGTCGGCCCCACGAAGCCAACGGTTGGGTGTGCAACAACCCCTGCTGGTTTATCAACAACGACGATGTCGTCATCTTGGTAGGCAATTAGAAGATCATCAACCGGAGTTTCTATTACCCGAAGTGGCTGCGTTGGTTCTGGCGGTTCAACAACTAGAACATCCGACAGATTTACCCGGTCAGATTTGGAAAGAGTCTTGGATGAAACCTTTACGTCACCTTGGGCACATAAATCCGCAGCCGCCGATCTAGACACGCCCAGCAAACGAGCTAGAGCTGTGTCAACTCGCTCCCCCGCTAGGGAGCTATCAATTTCAAATCGTAGGCTCATTTTGCTTTTGGCTCGATGCCGCCAAGATGCTCGCCTCGCATTACTCTCAATACGCTCAGGGTCGCCATCGAGACAATAAATATGTCGGCAAGATTAAAGATTGGAAAGTTGAACGGAATTTGAATGAAGTCAACTACGTGTCCGTTACCAAAACTTGGCTCTCGAATGAGTCTGTCGATTAGGTTTCCAACTACTCCCCCGAGAAAAACCCCAATCATTAGCGACCAGGAAACTGAGGTGAGTCTTCGCGAGAACCAAATTGTGGCCATAGCGGCCAAGAAAGAAATGACAGCAAGTATCCAGGTGTAGCCAAACCCAAGACCAAAAGCCGCCGAGTCGTTATACAAAAGCCGCCACGAAAGAAGCTCGCCGATTACGCGATAGCTTGTTCCGATCTCAAGAGTCGCAATAGCTAGATTCTTTGTGAATTGATCCACGGTTATCGCAATCAGGGCAACAACTAAATACAGCCAACGACTTAGCTTGGCTTTAGGGGTCATCAAAAAATTAGCTGGTAAGGCCAGGTGTGTAGCCCGGGGCCTGCGTCGGTGCCACTCCAGCTGCATCAAGATCGATTAGCTGCGACTCGATGTAGCTCTTGAGCTTGGTGCGATACTCACGCTCAAAGCTCTTTAGCTCCTGGATGCGGTGCTCAACAACTGCCTTCTCTTGCTCTAGGCGGTTTAGCTCGGAACGCTGCTGAGCCTCGGCCTCACGAACAATTCTTGCGGCAGTGGCGTGGCCTTCGGCGATAAGTTCGTCGCGCTTGACCATTCCTTCGCGCACGTGCTCATCGTGGAGTTTGCGAGCAAGCTGGAGCAAGTTGTTGGTGTTGGAAGAATCGAGTGTGGATGGGTCTGAAACTGCCTCTGGGAACGGTGTTACGGCAACCGGAGCAACGGATGGAGCAGAAGCAAGCTGAGCTGGGAGGTCCGCTCCGCTTCTTTGAAGTTCTGCGATGCGGCCATCGGCTGCAAGCAGTCTTCTGCGAAGATCCTCGTTCTCCTGGTGAACGCGCCTTAGCTCAACAACGATCTCATCTAGAAAATCGTCTACCTCGTCCTGGTCGTAACCCTCACGGAACTTGGTTGGCTGAAATCTCTTATTGACAACATCTTCAGGTGTTAGTGGCATTGCGGATATCCTCTTTCGATTGGCCAACTAGGCCGTAGCTATAAAAGCCTAACGCAAGATCTAATCTTGGGCTAGATGAGGCTCTGAACCAAGTTCCTGACCACAATTACAGCCAAAACAAGTAGGGTCCAAGCAAAATCAAGCGCTATGGCCCCAAATCTTACGGGTTTGATGTATCTACGCAGAAACTTTAGTGGTGGATCGGTGACTGTAAATATGATCTCGGATATTGGCAAAAACAAACCCTGTGGCCTAAACCCAGGCCTGAAAGAAATCAACAGATCTAAAATCAAGCGACCGATAAGTGCATAGAAGTAAATCTGAAGTGCCCAATAGGCGATCAGAGCGAGTGTGCTCATTTGAGAGAGACTATGGACGAACTAGAAGTTCGTCAACTTCGCTGAGCTGCTCTTCTTGCTCTTCCTGGTTCACTGACACGTGGGTAGGAGTTAGCAAGAAAACCTTTGAGGTCACGCGGCGCATGTGTCCTTCAAGACCTTCTTTTAGACCAAGCATGAAATCAAGCATGCGGCGAGAGTCAACTTCGCTCATCTCGCCCATGTTTACGATTACGGGAATACCAATCCGGTAATGAGCTGCCACCATCGGAGCTTCTTCATACGACTTGGGCTCGATAGTGAAAATCTCTGCAACGTCGCTTGATCCACGGCGTGATCTCTGAGGAATCACTCTGGCCGGACGTTGGGTGTTGGTAACTGGCTCTGCCCTGGTTGGCAAGTCATTGGACTCCTCGGCAAACCCAAGAAATTCCATGCTGCGCTTTAGTATTCCGGCCATTAGTTCCTCCTGTTATTGGTACAACCCCAAGAATATGCCAATCAGGGCCGCTTACCCGTTATTGCGGTGCCAATGCGCAAGTGTGTCGCGCCATAGCCAATTGCCACTTCAAAGTCAGCGGACATGCCCATCGAGAGCCCATTGGCCTCTGGCGAAAGCTTTTGCAGGGTTTGTGATAAACCAGCTAAACGCTCAAATTCGAGCTCAGGAGCCTTATCTAGTCCCCCTACGCCCATCAGTCCCGCCAAGTGCAAACCAGGAGAATTCAAGACCTTGGTAGCAAAGCCTTCGAGATCCGGGACTTGGATGCCTCCCCTGTCAGGATCTTCGGTCAGATTCACTTGGATAAACACGCCCAAAGACTTTGGTCGCTCAGCTGTACGCTTTTGAAGCTCGTTCAAGAGAGACTCTCGGTCTAGCGAGTGAATGGTATCGGCATACTCAAGCACTGACCTGACCTTGTTGGTTTGCAGCTGACCGACAAAGTGCCAGTTCATGGACCGGCTCGAGGCGGCTAGGACCTCAAGAGCCTTCGGGGATGCTTCCTGGTCTCGGTTCTCCCCGAAGTCTCGAGCACCCAACTCAAGTAGGTCAAAAACCAGCTGTGGCGGATGGTTCTTGGTCACCACGATGAGTGTTATTTCTTCAGGGGCTCTAGCGCTTGCGGCAGCAGCGGACGTTACCCTTTCAACTATTTGGTTATATCGTTGAGCTAGTTCGCTCACTTACCCTCTTAGAAATTCAGGAATGTCTAGGTCGTCGCCGAAAGTTCCATCAGCGGTTTGAGGTCGTCTTGGAAGATTTGGTGAGTCATCAATTTCGATTTCTGAAACTGGTTCGTATTCAGACGCAAACGCAGGACTTGGGGCTGGAGTCTCACTAATTTCAATGCTGTCAAAAAATGACGCAGAGGAAACAACAGTTTCCTCTGGTGTAGCGATCGGGGTTGAAAGTGGCTTCGACTCAGTCACTTCCGCAAACACGGTCCTTGGCATCTTTCTAGGCTTTGGAGCTCCGCCGTCAAATCCGGCAGCAATCACAGTGATGCGAACCTCGTCGCCAAGGGTGTCATCGATTGTTGTTCCGTAAATAATGTTTGCCTCGGGTGAAACTGCTTCTTGGACCAACCTGGCGGCTTCGTCTATTTCGTGTAGACCAAGATCAGATGCACCTTGAACCAGCAAAAGAACTCCGTGGGCGCCATCGATGCTCGATTCAAGTAGCGGAGAAGACACGGCCATCTCGGCAGCTCGAACTGCTCGGTCCTCACCCTTAGCGGTTCCGATTCCCATTAATGCGGAACCAGCACCCTGCATTACTGACTTCACGTCAGCAAAGTCAAGGTTGATTAAGCCAGGGGTGGTGATCAAATCAGTAATACCCTGAACACCGGCTCTCAAAACATCGTCAGCGGTGTTGAATGCTTCAACAACCGATACGGTCTTGTTTGCTATCTCCAAAAGCCTTTGGTTCGGAACAACAATTAGGGTGTCTACCTCAGCGCGAATAGCCTCGATACCCACTTCCGCCTGCTGCATGCGACGCTTACCCTCAAAACCAAATGGCTTGGTTACAACACCAACGGTTAGAGCTCCCACCCTCTTGGCTACTCGGGCAACGATTGGTGCTGCACCGGTTCCGGTGCCACCACCTTCACCTGCGGTAACAAAAACCATGTCTGCTCCGCGTAGAGCAGCCTCAATCTCTTCTTCGTGGTCCTCAGCAGCACGCTTACCGACCTCAGGATCTGCTCCAGCTCCCAGGCCGCGAGTTAGCTCGCGACCGATGTCAAGCTTCACATGGGCTTCACTCATCAAAAGTGCTTGGGCATCGGTGTTGATTGCAACGAACTCAACGCCGCGAAGGCCTGACTCGATCATGCGGTTGAGTGCGTTAACGCCACCGCCTCCAACTCCAACGACCTTAATTACGGCCAGGTAGTTTTGGTTCAAGCCCATGATGCTCCTTCAAATCCATAGTGTTGCTGCCTACAAAAGCCCACCGCTAAACCCTCAAGCTCGCGTATAGGGTTAAGCTACGACTGCTTTTATACACCGCGCCAAAAAAATAGGCCCAGATGGGCTTGAATTGGCGTAAGTGAGCTGGGCGTGTCTAAAAGTTGTCAAAGCGCATAACCGGTGCGTTAGGCGAAGACACATCAAAGGTCACTCCGGTTGCCCCTTGATTGTTTGCGATCAGCGCCTGGAGGGCCTTCGACTTCAAGACAGCATCTGAACTATCGCCCCAGCTAATGCGCTGCCCGAGGCTTCCTCGCAAACTCATTTGAACATCATCTTTAGTGTTGGCTTGAATCACCTCAACTTGAGTTAGTAGTTCAACCGGTAATGCGAGCAAAACATCTACTGCGTCTCTAAACCTTTGAGAGCTAGTTGGCTCTTCCGAAATCAAGATACGAGGAAGTATGTCAGTTGGTTGCGCAAGCGCAATTCGTACTCCGGCTGGGTCATGCAGCCATAGGGCTCCCTCAACTTCAATAATGCAAAGTGCCTGACGTTCCGAGATTCGAACCTGGAGGGAGTTTGGTGGCAGTGCAGTGGCTGAGAAGCTCTCGATCAGAGAAAAACCTGAAAGTGATTTAGCAACTTCATCTTGGTTCAACAGCGGTAGCGGTGTTCCGATGTGTCCTGCCAGCGCTTTGGAAACCTCATCAGCACTCAACCTTTGGGTGCCAACAACATTAACCTGCTGAATAGCTAGTAGTGGCGAGAAGGTAGCGACCGCTGTCAGGATTCCCAGCAAGATTACAGAACCAACAGACAGCGAAGTTACCATTCGCCTTGTCCTCCGAGCAGAAATCATTCTGCTCACGATGGCGTCTTCGAGATCACGAGCCAACACCCGGCGAGGTGCTCTTGCCAACGAGGGGCCTGACTTCAAGGGTTTCCGGGCAGCAGGTCGTTTCTGATTTGGTCTTTCCATTGCGTAGCTAACTCTCCAGAGCTTCGATGATCTCAGGGACCATCTTGTAGACGTCACCGCAACCCATAGTCACGATGAAGTCTCCCGCGCCGGCAAGCTTTGCGGCAACGTTCGAAGCTTCCGACCAATTCGGAACATAGTGAATCTTGTCCTTATGTGATGATGCGTTATAAATAAGTTCGCCAGTGACCCCCGGCTCTGGATCTTCCCGAGCTGCGTATACATCCAAGAGCACCACCTCATCGCTTGCCTCAAGGGCTTGAGCAAATTCTTTGGCAAAGAGTCTTGTGCGTGAATAAAGGTGTGGCTGAAACACTGTCACAATTTTTCCAGAGCCAACAACGGCCCTTGCGCCATTTAGAGCAGCGGCAACCTCTGTTGGGTGGTG
>JBIIXH010000044.1:0-7061 GCA_044338475.1 Rhodoluna sp. | reverse complement strand
ATTAGCTCCCCGTCCTTGGTAGGAACTAGATCGCACTCCACCCCATCGGAGCCTTGGCTGATTGCAAGCTCAAAAGCTTCAATGGTGTTCTCCGGTCGGTATCCGCTTGCACCCCGATGACCAAAAACGAGCGGCTTCAAAAAACTATTCCCACTCGATGGTGCCAGGTGGCTTTGATGTCACATCTAGCACGACGCGGTTGACGCCTTCAACCTCGTTGGTAATGCGATTAGAAATTCTTGCCAACAGCTCATAGGGCACTCTGGTCCAGTCCGCGGTCATAGCGTCTTCGCTCGAAACCGGACGCAAAACAATCGGGTGGCCATAGCTTCGGCCATCGCCTTGAACACCAACAGATCTAACATCTGCTAACAAGACAACTGGGCATTGCCAAATTTCATTGTCTAACCCTGCGGCGCTGAGTTCAGATCTAACAATCGCGTCCGCTTTGCGAAGAAGATCTAAACGCTCTTTGGTTACTTCACCGACAATTCGAATTCCAAGGCCTGGCCCTGGAAAGGGTTGCCTTTGGACGATTGGCTCTGGAAGTCCAAGCTGTCTTCCAATTTCACGCACTTCATCCTTGAACAAGGTACGAAGAGGCTCAACCAGTTCAAACTTCAAATCTTCTGGCAAGCCACCCACGTTGTGATGGGACTTGATGCCAGCGGTTGCACCGCCGCCAGATTCAACTACGTCTGGATACAAGGTTCCTTGGACTAAAAACTTGATTTCTTCTTTGGCATTGCTTGCCTCTGCGATTAGATCTGCTTGAGCTTCCTCAAAAGCCCTTATGAACTCGCGTCCAATAATCTTCCGCTTGGTTTCTGGGTCAGTAACTCCGCTAAGGGCACTTAGGAATCTCTCCTCGGCATTGACCGTGACAAGTCTGATTCCAGTAGCGGCCACATAGTCACGCTCGACCTGCTCTGCCTCACCTTCGCGCAATAATCCGTGATCAACAAACACCGCAACTAGCTGGTCACCGACTGCTTTATGAACTAGGGCCGCAGCAACGGCGGAATCGACTCCGCCAGAAAGTCCGCAAATAACTCTTCCGGAGCCAACTTGCTTCTTGATTTTCTCAACTTGCTCGGCGATAACGTTGCTTGAGTTCCAGTCAGGTGTGATGCCCGCGGCATTGTGTAAGAAGTTTTCTAGAACGTTTTGTCCGAAATCTGAGTGCTTAACCTCTGGGTGCCACTGCACTCCGTAAATCTTTTTTTCTGAAGAAGCAAAGGCTGCAACCGGAGTTGTTTCGGTAGATGCCAAAACTTCAAAACCCGCTGGAGCCTTAACGACTTGATCGCCATGACTCATCCAGCAAATCTGTGAATCAGGCTGGCCAGCCAAGATTTCTCCCGCTGATGAAACGCTCAGGTTGGTGGCTCCATACTCGCGCTTTCCTGTTTTATCGACTTGGCCGCCAAGAAGCTGAGCCAAGGTTTGAAAGCCGTAGCAAATACCCAAAATTGGAATTCCAAGCTCCAGAATCTTGGCATCTAGATTTGGTGAGCCCGGTTCGTAAACGCTGGATGGTCCACCAGACAAAATGATTGCAAGCGGATCTTTCGCCTTGATCTCAGAAGCAGTTATGTTGTGGTGAACAATTTCCGAATAAACACCAGCTTCGCGAACACGCCTTGCAATCAACTGAGCATACTGAGCCCCGAAGTCAACAACTAAAACTGGACGGTTAATTTTTTCCTCCAGATAGCGAGTCAGCTATTTCCTTCTCAGCTAGTTGGGCATAGTACTTTTCGGTGTAAAACGAGAGGAAAGGAACTACTCCACCTGCGGCAATAATCAAGAACCTGAGGAAGCTCCAGCGCATAAATGTCCAGACTCGAAAATCTGCAAATAGATACAAAACATAAAGCCAGCCATGCACGACCAGGATTGCAACGGTCAGGCTAAGGCCAGTTTCTGGCATACCTTCGCCCTCGTTGAAATATGGCTCGGCGGTTAGAAACCCGTTGGGTCCCGCTATCCACAAGTCATACCCAATCAGGGTGCCAAAGCTCACTACCTCGAGGCGACGAAGTGCCCAGGTTGCCATAAGAAGAAGTAGGAATATGCCAGTAATAAAAGAGGAAACCTTGTAAAGCTTCAAGGCAGACCGAATAGCAGGAACTTGTAGCTGATGGATTGGTCTTGGCATAACCCAAGTTTACTTGCTTGGGAGCACCACTACTTTGATGGCTTCTCCACTAAGGACCGCCTCAATTCCCTTGACTACATCATCTAGCCCAACTCGAGTGGTGATTAGATCGGCAACTTTGACTTTACCGGAGGCAATAAGCTCCAGGGCCTGTCTGTTGTGTGAGGGACTAGAGCCGTTGGCGCCCATGAGCATGAGCTCCTTGTAGTGAACAAGGTTTGAGTCAGCTTGAATCATTGGCTTATCTTTCGGTAGGCCACCAAAGAAGCTAATTCGTCCTCCTGGCCGAGCCATCTCAATTGCCTGCTCCTGAGCCTGTCCCGACGGGGCAGCGGTGATGATCACGCTTGGACCTTTACCGTCGGTTTCGGCCTTGATGATTTCAGCCAAGTCTTCGGTTGACATATCTATTGCACGGTCTGGCTTCACAACATCCGCCGAGAGCTTGAGTCTCGAGCCATTGATATCAGCCAAGAAAACTTTCTTGGCACCGAGAGCACGGGCAAGTCGTACGTGAAGGCAACCAATTGGGCCAGCTCCCATGACCAATACTTCATCACCAGTACCAACGCGAACTAGTTCCTGAGCATTCAGTACACAGGCAAGTGGTTCAACAACAGATGCTTCTTCGTAGCTCACGTTTTCTGGAATATGATTTAGTCCATCCACCCGAATTACCTCATCGGGAACAATCATGAACTCTGCAAATCCTCCAGGAAACTGATAGCCCATCGAAAGTTGATTAGGGCAGATTGTCATCTTGTCTTCAATACAAGCCCAGCATTTTCCGCAAGGAATAGCTGCAATAACTTGAACGCGATCGCCAACCTTCACTGTGGATACTTCGCTACCAACTTCGACAACTTCACCGGCGATTTCGTGGCCGATAATCTGCGGTGGCTCAAGCCGTGGGTGGCCGTGGTTAAATATCTTGGCATCGGTGCCACAGGTAGCACAGGCGTGAATGCGAAGCTTTACTTCCTTGGCTCCTGCAGTGGGCTCTTCTACTTGCTCAACTTTGAGATCCTGGGGTCCCCGGTAAATTGCTGCCTTCACTTCTAATGCCTTTCTAAGTGTCTATTAAATCGAGTATTTCTTGTTCTGAATTGGAACTCATCAGCTTGCTGTATGAGGATTCGTCCAACAGCTTGTCGGCTAGGTTTCCCAGTAACTCCCCGTGTTCGTCCCCCTTGGCGGCAATTCCAATGCAAAGCCTTACCTGCTCACCTTCCCAATCAACCGGATTCGAAAATCTCACGAAAACGAGTTGGGTAAAGATCACATACTTTCTTGATTCATCGGTGCCATGTGGCAAGGCAACACCCTCTCCCATAAACGAGGAGATGATCTTTTCTCTTGCCACCATGGCATCTAGATACTCAGGGCTAACTGCCCCGAGTTCTTGTAAGACCGACCCGCAAAGGCGCACGGCCTCCTCTTGCGAGGAGGCCGTGGCGTCTAAACGGATTCCGGCCAAGACAAGAAGGTTACTCATCTGAAATGAGTTCGCCCTCCAGTATTGCGTTGACCACACTCTGGATTCTTGGATCTCCCAGGAACATGTCAAAAACCACGACAGTGGTATTCGGCATAGCCTGCTTGGCCCGCTGACCCAATCCTCGATGACAAAGAACCAAATCTGGATCCTCGTCTTCAAGTTGATTTACGGGTGAGTGAGTCACGACTACGTCATGGTCTTTCAGTGTCTTTGCCAATTGCTTGGCAATCATGACACTCGAGCCCATGCCGGCTTCGCAAGCGATTACTAATCGCTTGACGTCAGCTCCGGAAATTGAAGTCATAGCTAATTAGCCGTTCTTCATTTTCTTGGACTTAGCCTTTGCTCCAGCTAGGTCTGCGTAGTCGTCCTGCTTGCCTGTCTTTAGAAGAACCCAGCCAACTAAGAATGAAACCGTAGCAGCCAAAGTAATTCCTAGCAATACTCCCACGTGGTTTCCCGGAGGGGTAACTGCTAGCCAAGCAAAGATTGAACCCGGTGCTGGTGTTGAAGCCAGCCCCACTCCAGTGACCATGAATGTTGCAACACCAGTTGATCCACCAGCGATTGCAGCCAAGATCATCTTTGGCTTTAGCAATACGTAAGGGAAGTAGATCTCGTGGATTCCACCAAGGAAGTGGATCACGATTGCACCAGGTGCTGATCCACGTAGAACCTGAGGACCTGCAAGCCAGAAAGCTAGCAAGATTCCAAGTCCAGGACCAGGGTTGGTTTCAATCATGAACGCAATAGACTTTCCGGTTTCTGCGGCCTCTACAACACCGATTGGAGCCAAGATGCCGTAGTTGATCGCGTTGTTTAGGAATAGCACCTTCGCTGGTTCAAGGAATATGTTCACTAACGGAAGAAGTGATGAGTCAACCAGGAATTTAACCCCGGCGCCTAAGACCGTAAGCAGACCGTTAACGGCTGGGCCGATTCCAAGGAATC
Source organism: Rhodoluna sp. (assembly GCA_044338475.1). Classification (GTDB taxonomy): domain Bacteria; phylum Actinomycetota; class Actinomycetes; order Actinomycetales; family Microbacteriaceae; genus Rhodoluna. Next base: position 2,451 of record JBIIXH010000044.1, on the reverse strand, counting down.
CACCGATTGCTGCCAGAAGTCCTGTGATTCCAAGGCTGAAGTTTCCAATCAGCATCTCGAAACCTGAAGGCGTGACTGGGTCAAGCACTGCGTCAATCTTCTTTAGTACCCATGCTGCCAAAGGACCAATAATCATGGCACCGAGGAACATTGGTACTGTGCTTCCGACGATTACACCAACGGTTGCAACGGAACCGATTACGGCACCACGCTGACCGTGCACCATTCGACCACCTGTGTAGGCAATCAAAATTGGTAGCAAGTTGGTGATCATTGGACCAACCATCTTGGAGAGTTCCTCGTTAGGAACCCATCCGGTTGGGATAAATAGGGCTGTTAGCAGACCCCATGCAATGAAGGCTCCAATGTTTGGAATAACCATTCCTGCAAGGTTTCCACCCAGCTTCTGGACTGTCGCGCGCCATCCGGTTTGCGATCCAGCTCCATCTGTAATGAAACTAGTCATATATTTTCGACTACCTCTCTGTAGCTATTGGGTTGGGTTGCACTCTGACTAACCACTCGTCGATAGGAAATGGTTTCCTATCGACGATAAGTTAGCCCCCTCGAATGAATGATCACTCGAAGCTTTTTTGTAGATAGATCTGCTCATGCTAGATCCACCTCAATTCCCTCTGCGGTTAGTTTCTCCACGTGAAGACGATCCGCATCAACGTCTGTTACGACTCGGTCAATATTCTTGAAGTTTGCAAATAGAGCCGAGTAGCTAGAACCAAACTTTGAATTATCTGCAAGCACGATAGTTTCGTTGGCATGCTCAATCATGGTTTTCTTTACTGCGGCTTCATCTGGGTCAACGGTTGAGAAACCGTAGTTGATGTCAATTCCATTTGTTCCCAGGAATGCAATTTGTGCACGATAGCTCTTTAGGTCTTCAACGGTCTTAGATCCGATTGAGCTAAGAGTGGTTGGTCTAATGCGTCCGCCCAGAAGATAAACCTGCGTCGAAGATTCACCTAGAACAGAAGCAAGAGTAAGACTGTTGGTGACAACCATCAACTGCGGTTTGCTTCGCAGTGAATCAGCCAAGAATTCTGTAGTGGTTCCCCCGTCAACAAAAACGCATCCTTCTTCGGGAAGATACTGAGCAGCGATTTGAGCGATGCGAGCTTTTTGTTCCGGGTTGCGGTTTTTTCTTTCTGGAAAAGTGAATTCGTGTGACAGGCGACTTGCAGAAATTGCCCCGCCGTGAACCCGACGCAATAGACCGCGTCTTTGGAGAATGTCTAGATCTCTGCGAACTGTTTCCACCGCGACATTGAGCTTGCCAGAGGCATCGAGCGCATCAATGCGTCCGTCCTTGTTCGACCATTCAATAAGTCGAAGCCTGCGCTCCTCAGCGAGCATTTGGTTCCTGTCCGAATCTGCCTGATTGTGTTGTTTTCTGACTGATTGAAGAAAAAACTAGCAGATGTTTGTCAGCAAAAGAGCAAAAACAGGCAAAAAAGGACCAAATAGGGTCAGATTTTTACCCCTGTTGCTCACGGATTCGGGCGTCTTCAACCAAGCGCCACCACAAGAACACGGCAAATCCAGCAAAAAGTGCCCATTCCAGGGCATAAAACAGGGTCAGCCAATTCACTTGGGTTCCCGCTTCGGGTGGAGCAATTACTATACGTTCAAGCCCAAAGCCAGGATCTGCATCCAGCACCATGAATCCAGCAAGGCTGTTTACGTTCTCACCCTCATATAGGTTCACCAGCTGAGCCAGGGAAAAGCTTTCGAGCAGGTAAGGCTTGGTTGGATCCTGCAGAGCAACCGGACCCTCAGTCTGGAGATACCTTCCGGTCTGCTCCAAAAATGCTTGAGCTTGAATCGAATCCATCAAAGACGATCTGGCTGCTTCGGCGATTGCAAGAGATTCTGTGAAGCCAATTCCAACACTCAGGCTCGCAGTGGAATCCCCATCAGCTAGCAAAACACTTGAGTTTGAAATCACCCAGTAGCCCGGAACAACTTCTTCGCCTAGTCGTTGTAAACGATTAGAAACAATAAAAACATTCTGAGTGTCAAGAAAAAGCTCGGCTTGTACAGACTTATTTGCAGCTGCAACACTGAGCGGTGCTCCAGGTTGTTCCAGATCAACCAAAACAAGTGGCTTCTGATTTTGATCTTCTGGCTCAACTTCGGTGAAAGATCGCTCCAATTGCCATTGACCTAAGACAGCGAATACTGCCGCGATCGCAAGCGCAAGGAATAATCCAAAAATCCATTTGGGTCTTCTAGCGACCTGAGACCAGGTTGGGTTAGTCATTAGCTCTTTACGTAAGGAGCGATAACAACTTCAACGCGTTGAAACTCTTTGAGATCTGAATAGCCCGTTGTTGCCATCGATCTAGCAAGTGCTCCAACAATGTTGGAGGCGCCATCCGCGGAAGAAGAAGGTCCGGTCAAAATCTGCTTGAGTGACCCAGTTTGCTCAACTCGAAC
>JBIIXH010000043.1:0-7079 GCA_044338475.1 Rhodoluna sp. | reverse complement strand
ATGAGGACCATCGTGAACGACTACACCGAAAGAGAAGGAGTGCGAAAGACACTCGTGTTTACACTCTGGGGTGTTTGTGCCGCGCTGGTTACTTTGGGAACACTTGTTATTTTCACATTCGACCCATGCCCATACGGCGCTTCACTAGAAGCGCTGCCATCGTTCTGTCCAGCTCAGTAAGGATCTAGTAATTGCCCACTAGCGAAACTGCAACAAAGACTCACTTTCACAAGCACGATGTTGTAATCGTCGGTGCTGGTGGCGCGGGAATGCGCGCTGCCATTGAAGCGGGTCCGCACGCAAGCACCGCAGTGATCTCAAAGCTTTTTCCTACTCGTTCTCACACCGGTGCAGCACAGGGTGGAATGGCAGCAGCACTTGCCAACGTTGAAGAAGATAGCTGGGAGTGGCACACCTTCGACACCGTTAAGGGTGGCGACTACCTAGTTGACCAGGACGCAGCAGAGATTCTTGCCAAAGAATCCGTTCAGGCGGTTATCGATCTAGAGAACATGGGTCTTCCATTCAACAGAACTCCAGATGGCAAGATTGATCAGCGTCGCTTTGGTGGACACACCAGAGATCACGGAAAAGCTCCGGTTAGAAGATCTTGCTACGCAGCAGACCGCACCGGACATATGATTTTGCAGACCCTTTACCAAAACTGCGTCAAGCTAGGCATCGAGTTTTTCAACGAGTTCTACGTCCTTGACCTAGTGATGAACGAGGTTGACGGAGTTGAGCGCCCAGCAGCGGTAGTTGCTTACGAGCTAGCCACTGGAGATCTGCACGTGTTCCAGGGCAAGTCGATTGTTTTTGCAACCGGCGGTTTTGGAAAGATCTTCAAGACAACCTCTAACGCCCACACCCTCACCGGTGACGGTGTTGGAATCATTTGGCGCAAGGGGCTTCCGCTAGAGGATATGGAGTTCTACCAATTCCACCCAACAGGTCTTGCAGGTCTTGGAATTTTACTTTCCGAAGCGGCCCGAGGTGAAGGTGCGATCTTGAGAAACGCTTCCGGTGAGAGATTCATGGAGCGTTACGCGCCAACCATTAAAGATCTTGCTCCAAGAGACATGGTCGCAAGAGCAATGGCTAACGAGGTTCGCGAAGGAAGAGGTGCTGGTCCAAACAAGGACTACGTCTTGTTGGACCTAACTCACCTACCACCTGAAGTTATCGACGCAAAGCTTCCTGACATCACCGAGTTTGCAAGAACCTACCTTGGTGTTGAGCCATACACCGAACCGGTTCCAGTTTTCCCAACAGCTCATTATGCGATGGGTGGAATTCCAACCAACATCAAAACTGAGGTTCTTCGCGACAACGACACCGTGGTCCCTGGTCTTTACGCTGCAGGTGAGTGTGCCTGTGTATCGGTGCACGGAGCAAACCGCTTGGGAACCAACTCGCTACTAGACATTAACGTTTTCGGTAAGCGTGCGGGAATCTACGCGGTTGAGTACGCCAAGGATGCTGACTTTGTTCCAGTTCCTGAGAATGCAACGGCTCAAGTAGAGATCTTGCTTTCGGTGACCAGGAACTCAACCGGTACCGAGAAGATTGCGGTTCTGAGAAAAGAACTTCAGGAAACCATGGACAAAAATGCCCAGGTTTACCGAACCGAGGATTCCCTAAACGAAGCACTGGACAAGATTGCCGAGCTTAGAAAGCGCTATGAAAACATTGCAGTCCAAGACCGCGGTAAGAGATTCAACACTGATCTTTTGGAAGCAATCGAGCTGGGTTTCTTGTTTGATCTTGCTGAGGTTTTGGTAATGACAGCTCGCGAGCGCCGCGAAAGTCGCGGTGGTCACTTCCGTGAGGATTACGAGACTAGAAACGATGAAGATTTCATGGTTCACTCCATGGCATACAAGACCAAGGTTGTTCCCACCAAGCCTGGCGAGGACATCCGAGTTGACTGGAAGCCAGTTGTTGTAACCAACTACCCAGCGATGGAGCGTAAGTACTAATGGTCGAGAGCGTTAAGGAAATTGCCGAGATTCCGTCATTCACGGTAACCCTCATGGTTCGCCGCTTTGACCCGGAGACAAGCGATGAAGCCAAGTGGGTTGACTACGACGTACTTATGTATGGAACCGATCGTGTTCTAGACGCACTTCACAAAATCAAGTGGGAAATCGATGGATCACTTACCTTCCGCAGATCCTGTGCTCACGGTGTTTGTGGATCGGACGCCATGCGAATCAACGGTAGAAACCGCCTTGCTTGCAAGACTCTGATCAAGGATCTGGACATCACTCAGCCCATCTACGTAGAGCCAATCAAGGGATTACCTGTTGAGAAAGACTTGATTGTAAACATGGAGCCTTTCTATAAGGCCTACCGCGACATCAATCCTTTCTTGATTGCTGGGGCTAACCCAGAAAAGGAAAGGCTGCAGTCCCCTGAGCAGCGCGAGCGTTACGACGACACTACAAAGTGCATCTTGTGTGCAGCCTGCACCACCAGCTGCCCAGTGTTCTGGACTGATGGCCAGTACTTCGGTCCAGCCGCTATCGTCAACGCTCACCGCTTCATCTTCGATTCACGCGATGAGGGTGCGGAGCTAAGACTTGATATCTTGAATGATAAAGAAGGTGTCTGGCGTTGCCGCACTACCTTCAACTGCACCGAGGCATGCCCGCGAGGAATTCAGGTCACCAAAGCGATTGCCGAAGTTAAGCAGGCAATTCTTAGAGGCAGGCCCTAATGGTTTCGCGCCGCGCTGTGATCGCATCCGCAGTTGGAGTTTCGGCGGTTACCGCTTTGGCGGCTTGTTCCCCGCAAGGAGCTAACGAACCTGGTGCCAATCAATCCGACGCCCCTGCAGAAAACAGCTCAGCTCCAGTTGAGGTTTGCAAGACAACTGACATTCCTGTGGGTTCAAGTAAGAAGTTTGATGTTTCGGAATTCAGAGTTTTGATAACTCACCCAACCCAAGATGTTTTCCGCGGGTTCATAGCGGCCTGCACACACTCGGGTGCCGAAGTAAGTGATGTCGTCGACTCCGAAATCGAGTGCCCAGCTCATTTCTCAGTTTTCAACGCGGACGACGGGTCGGTAATTAAGGGCCCAGCCCAACGAGCTCTAGGAAAAGTTAAAGTCGAAGTGCAAGGTGACGCGGTCTTGGTGAGCGTTATTGCCAGCTAAGAAACCATTTGAAGTAGCAACAATCAACGTAAACGGTGTTCGCGCCGCATTTCGTAACGGCATGGGCGACTGGCTAAAAAAATCAACCGCCGATGTTCTAGCTCTGCAAGAAGTAAGAGCCAGCCGAGAAGACCTTGACGAACTCTTTGATCAGCACGGCGGGCTCGCAACTCAAGGTGGCAAGTGGCACATCCTGCACGATGAAGCATCTGCAAAAGGTCGCGCTGGCGTTGCATTGGTTAGTAAAGTTCCCGCAGTTGCATCTAAGGTTTCTCTGGGAGCAAAGGACTTTGACTCTGCCGGGCGCTGGCTAGAGGGTGTATTTAAAGTTGGTAGCAAGAACATCACGGTTGTTAGTTGCTACGTTCATTCCGGTGAGGTGGACACCCAAAAGCAGATTGAGAAGTATAGGTTTTTGGATGCTATGCAGTCTCGAATGGCAAAGCTAACCAAGGAGCAGGCGCTGGCTCTAGTTGTTGGCGATCTAAACGTTGGACATACCGAGCTCGATATTAAAAACTGGAAAGGCAACGTTAAAAACGCTGGCTTTCTTCCAGAGGAACGTGCTTACTTTGACACTCTTATGGGCAAGCTGGGTTGGGTTGATATCGGAAGAAACGCACATCCTGGTAAGCCAGGCCCTTACACCTGGTGGTCCTACCGAGGTAAGGCTTTTGATACCGATGCTGGCTGGAGAATTGACTACCACCTAGCTACCCCAGCTCTAGCAAAGGTTTCTGGAAAGTACAAAGTGCACAGGGCTCCAAGTTATGACTCGCGTTGGACTGACCATTCTCCGGTAACAGTGGAATACGCTATCTAGGGTGAGCAAAGCAAATCTTCTCAGCGGCATGCAGCCTTCGGCTGATTCGCTGCATCTTGGCAACTATCTTGGCGCATTGAATAACTGGGTTGCGATGCAAGAGGAGTTCAACGCGTATTACATGATTGCTGATCTACACGCGATTACTGTCCCCCAAGACCCAAAGCAACTTCTGGAGAACACCCGCCGCACCGCTGCTCAATATATTGCAGCCGGAATTGACCCAAGCAAATCAGCACTGTTTATTCAGTCCCAGGTGCCAGCTCACGCGCAGCTTGCCTGGGTGCTAAATTGCATAACCGGGGTTGGCGAAGCAGGTCGAATGACACAGTTCAAAGACAAGTCTCAAAAAGCCGAAAGCGATTCTGCATCGGTTGGACTGTTCACTTACCCAATCTTGCAGGCAGCTGATATCTTGCTCTACCAGCCAAAGAAAGTTCCCGTTGGTGAAGATCAACGGCAGCACCTAGAACTAACCAGAGATTTAGCGATGAGATTCAACTCTCGCTTCGGTGAGACTTTCACTGTCCCCGAAGCTCACATCCTGAAAGAAACTGCAAAGATATACGACTTGCAAAACCCAACGGCAAAAATGTCGAAGTCTAACGAGCCCAAAGGAACCATCAACATTATGGATGATTCCAGCGTGACAGTGAAAAAGATTAAGGGTTCTGTCACAGACGCTGACAACGAAATTCGCTTTGATGTTGACGGCAAGCCTGGGGTGTCTAACCTTCTTGGAATTTATTCCGCGGTATCTGGTAAGTCTGTGAAGGAACTTGAAAGTGCGTTTTCAGGCAAGGGATATGGAGATCTAAAGACCGAAGTTGCCGACGCGGTAGTTTCAGTAATTGAGCCAATTCGAACTAGAGCTACCGAGTTGCTGGCAGACACCAAGGAATTGGACTCGTTGTTGGCTTCTGGTGCCGACCGAGCAAACGAGCTAGCCGAGGCAACACTGGCTAGCGTTTACGACAAAATTGGCTTTATTCCTAGGAGTTAGCTGGGAGCGCTCAATTTATTTGGGCAGGATCTTCAGTTATCTGTAAGGATAGAAACGTAACAACGTTCTTCGGGGTCAGTGAAAATCTGAGCCGGCGGTATAGCCCGCGACCCGAATCAGATCTTGAAAAAGCTCTAATTCGGTTGATTTGGTGAGATTCCAGAGCCGACGGTTAAAGTCCGGATGGGAGAAGAACCTAGGGTTAGCCGTTGGCGTTTTAAACGCCAATTCGGTTGACTCTACTTTCCCATTCCGCTACCCCCGAGGTTCGAAAAAACGAACAAGGGTAGGAAAATGACCAAGCTAAGCCTCGACGACGCGATGATTCGCGCGCTTGAGCTTGCCCTGCTCGGACCTACCACTGGGGTCAATCCACAAGTAGGTGCAGTAATTCTGGACGCAACTGGGGAGTTGCTCGGCGAGGGTTACCACAAGGGTTCTGGAACTGAGCATGCCGAAGTTGTTGCTTTGCAAAAAGCTCTTGCAGGCGCATCTAAACTTCCACCAGGTGCAACCGCTGTTGTTACTTTAGAACCTTGCAACCACACCGGCAAAACTGGGCCATGCGCTCAAGCACTTATTGCTGCAGGCGTTAGCAAAGTGGTATTTGCCTCCTCAGACCCAGGGGATCTATCAAGTGGTGGAGCAAGGACTCTTCGCGAGGCTGGCATCGAGGTAGTGTCCGGTTTTCATGCCGATAAGGCAGATTGGCAGTCAAGGGTTTGGCTTAGCTCCGCAAAGCACAAAAGACCATTTGTGACGTTGAAATGGGCAAGCAGTTTGGATTCTCGGGCAGCCGCACAAGATGGCTCCAGTAAGTGGATTAGTGGCGAAGAGTCCAGGCAGGATGCGCACATCATCAGATCGCAAGTCGATGCCATCATGATTGGAACCGGGACTGCACTTATTGATGACCCGGAACTTACCGCCAGGAAAGCCGATGGTTCACTATTTGAACACCAGCCGCTACGGGTTGTTGTTGGTGAACGCGATCTGCCAGCTGAGCTAAGGGTGTTTAACGACGATGCGCCAACAATCACTTTGAAGACTCATTCCATTCATGGCGCGCTGAGCGAGCTATACGAAAAGGGAATTAAGCACGTTTTGGTTGAGGGTGGACCAACTCTAGCCAGTCGATTTATTCAAATGGATCTAGTTGATGAATTTGTGATTTACCTGGCACCTAAACTGCTGGGTGGCGACAAGCTAGCAATTGGCTCAATTGACGTTCCTTCAATTGACCAAGCCAAAGAACTTGAGTTTGTCGAAGTAAAGACACTCGGCGATGACATCCAAATCATTGCTAGACCAGTAGGGAGAAGCTGATGTTTACAGGGATAGTTGAAGAGCTTGGCACCATCTCCGGTGTTGAGACACTAAATGACAGTATCCGTATGCGAGTAAGCGGAAAGCTGGTTCGATCAGACCTGTCTCAAGGTGACTCTGTTTCTGTGAGCGGAACTTGCCTCACCGCTGCCGAGCTAACCGAAGACGGCTTCATAGCAGATGTGATGCTAGAAACTTTGAACAGGACTAGCCTCAGTGGAATAGCTGAAGGTGACAAAGTCAATCTCGAGCGGGCAATGTCCGGAGCCGGCAGGTTTGGAGGACACGTGGTGCAAGGTCACGTGGATGGTGTTGCAGAAATCATCTCCAGAGAGCCAAGTGCTAACTGGGAGGTAGTAAAGGTCAGGATTCCAAGCGATTTGACCAAGTATGTTGTTCACAAGGGATCAATCACTTTTGATGGTGTCTCTCTTACGGTGAATGAGATTTCTGGGGACGTTGTTTCACTGAGCCTGATACCCGAGACTTTGCGACTTACCACCCTTGGTCAAAAAGGCGTCGGAGCAAAGTTAAACGTAGAGGCGGATATCTTGGCAAAGCACATTGAGAAACTAATAGAAGCAAGGAGTCAGAAATGAATCTGGCAACGATAGAACAGGCACTAGAAACCCTAAAGGCTGGTAAGCCAGTGCTGGTAGTTGACCATCGCAGTCGTGAGAACGAAGGTGATGCAATCATGGCCGCCCAGTTCGCCTCCCCCGAGTGGATCTCTTGGATGGTGAACCATACTTCTGGTTTCTTGTGTGC
>JBIIXH010000042.1:0-7129 GCA_044338475.1 Rhodoluna sp. | reverse complement strand
TGCTCCCCCGAAACAATCCTTGCTGCTTCTCGAAGAAGTGATGCGGAGTCATATTTTTGTAATTCGGCGGAGTTTTGTAGTTCTAGATACTGCTGATAGCAAATACTTGCCGCCTGCCACTGGGCAACGCTTTGAACCAATGCCAACTCAGCGAGCTTGCTAGGAGTTATGCCGTGCTCAATGGCAACAGCGATTAGATCTCTAAGTTCTGTTCGAAAGCCAGTGAGTGATCTAACCGTTGCATCAAGTTGATTGGGCCAAATGGCAGGATCTTGGGTTTTGATAATCTCTTGCAGCATCGCATCCTGCTCGCTACCGCTTAGAAGTGTTGGTGTTGGAGCTTTGTTCTTTCGAGCCCTATCGACAACTACCGAGAAAGCCAAGCTGGTTAAGGTTTTGGCAAGTGGCCCAGCGGTTGCACCTTGTAATTCGAGTGCTAACTGGTCGCGATAGAGGTTCGCGCTATCCCTGGTTTGAGCAATCACAACAACCTGCTCAGGCTTTGCCCCTTTATCCACCAGGTGCAAAAAGCGAGCTTTCAGGCAAGTTGTTTTTCCAGAGCCTGGAGATCCGATAACCGTGGCAATGGCGTCGGATGGAAGATTCACGGCCCTGAGTTGGAAATCCTGGAGGACCAGCTCCCTGACCGAGTCAATTCGCGCTAGCGGCACAAATTTCGGTTCGGTCATGTAATACAAGATACCCGAGCCCTACGACAATAAATGTCTGGCTGTTAGTTTTCCTGCCGTAATCTAGTAGTAGAAAGGTTGGTCATGGACATCAAAATCGGCATCAAGCACTCAACTCGCGAACTTAGTTTCGACTCTTCCGCTAGCGCTAAGGAGCTGGAGTCAACAGTAAGTAAAGCTCTCGAGTCAGGAGCCAAGCTTCTGAGCTTGACCGATTCCAAGGGCAATGTCTTTTTGGTTCCAACCGAATCCGTCAGCTACCTTGAAATTGGTGCGGAGGAAGCAAGAAGGGTTGGGTTTATCGCCTAATGGAGTTTTTGTTCATTGTTTTTTACGCAGCGGTTTTGGCTTTGGTGGCACCTGCTGTAAACATCACATCTGATCGCTACGGTTCTTTTGTCCCAACCACGATTGCTCTTGCAACCGGATCTTTCCTTTGGATCTTGCTGACAGTTATTGGCTTTGGTTATACCGATGGTTGGATTTGGACCATTGTGATGCTAGCTATGCCAGCAGCCATGTTTTTTGGTTCGAAGTTTCTGGCCTCTAAAAGGCAAAAGCAAGATGAGCTTGCGCTGTTAGGAAGCAAGACCGATTGAATCCATTCGCAGCGAGTGTGCTGCGATCATTTCGCTAATTAGCGGCTCAATCTTGGAATAAGACTCTAGGTTTACTTTTCTTTCCTGCTCGGCGCTCAAGGTTGCGGTCTTATCCACCCCAGCAAGCTTTCGGTTATCGAAAGCTGCTCTGACTTCTAGTAGAACATCCCCCATTAGGCGCCTACCCCATAAAGCTAGCCTCGAATCAAGTTCCGGATTCATGCTCATGCCCTCGGTGATTACCTTCTTGGCAAACTTCTCAAAAGTCTTATCGGAAAGTGCTTTCTCAACCGATTCCCTGAGGTCCTTGTTTAGACCAGTAGCTAGACGCTTATAGAAATCATCCAGTAAACCAGAAACCAAGTAGATCTTGATGATTGCCTCATACCAGTCAATGCCGGAGGTCCTGGAATGAAAAGTATCGATACGTTCGGTGTATGGATCCATGGAATCGGTAACGTCAACGCCCAACCCGGAAAGCTTCTTGGAAACTGCGCGGTATTTTTCAAAGCTTTTAGCCGCTGCTTCGCTTAGCTCCGCTTTGTATTGAGTAGTTGGTGCATACTTCAGCTCATTGGTGAGAATTTCAAAATTTGAAAGCAACAAATACGCAAGCTGACCTAGGTATGCCTTAGGTTCTGGCGTGTATGGCTTGAGATTGATTTTGGTCTTGTTTCTAGCAGAGCGCTCTTCGCGATCAGGCAAAACAAGCTTGCCCACTTTTTTCCGTAAGGATTTCAACCACTCAAACACCTTTCAAGCATAAACGGGATAGCAGCTTGGCAAGTAGAGTAAGAAGAGCATATATAGGAGTAATTTGACTTTCAAAGACTTAGGTATCGATCAAGATATCTACCAGGCCCTCGAGGGCCGAGGAATCACCAGTCCATTCCCCATCCAGGAACAAGCCATTCCGCTTGCCCTAACTGGTCAGGACATTATTGGCCAAGCCAAGACTGGTACCGGTAAAACCCTAGGCTTTGGCCTACCGCTAATTCAGTCACTTGGACTGAACCCAGAAAAAGGCGCCAAAGCACTAGTTGTTGTTCCAACCAGAGAACTAGCAATCCAGGTCGCCGAAGATCTAAAGCTTGCTTGCTCAAATCGCTCAACTACCGTGGCAGCAATCTATGGCGGTAAAGCTTACGAGGGCCAAATTGCAGAGATCGATGCCGGAGCTCAGATCATTGTTGGTACCCCTGGCCGACTAATCGACTTGTCCAAACAAAAGAAGCTTGATCTGCAACACATCCAGTTCATGGTGCTAGACGAAGCCGACGAAATGTTAGACCTTGGCTTCTTACCCGATGTTGAAAAGCTCTTCGCTTACACTCCCGAGTCACGTCAAACCATGCTGTTTTCAGCCACCATGCCAGGAGCGATTGTTTCACTAGCTCGCAGATACCAAAACAAGCCAGTTCATATCAGGGTCAACGACCCTGATGAGGGTCTCACCAAAGCCGACATCAAACAATATGTCTACCGAGCACACTCACTAGACAAAGACGAGGTGGTCGGCAGGATATTGCAGGCCGAAGGCCGTGGCAAGACAATTATCTTCTGCCGCACCAAGCGCCAAGCTGCCAAGCTAGCCGATGAGCTAATCGATAGAGGCTTTAACGCCAGCGCTTTGCATGGCGACATGTCTCAAGAAGCCAGAGAAAAGTCGATGGCCAACTTCCGTTCTGGAAAACGGGACATCTTGGTTGCCACCGAGGTTGCCGCCCGTGGTATCGACGTGGATGACGTAACGCACGTAATTAATTACTCAGTGCCAGAAGACGAGAAAGCCTACCTGCACCGCGTTGGAAGAACCGGTCGTGCGGGAAGACTTGGGATTGCCGTTACCTTCGTGGATTGGGAAGATCTGGCTCGCTGGACCCACATCGACAAAGAGCTCAAGTTTGGTCAACCTGATCCAACCGAAACTTACTCCAGCTCCGAACACCTCTTTACTGACTTGAGCATTCCAGCTGGCACCAAGGGAAGACTAAAAGCGAGCACCCGAGTTGAAGCACCAAAATCTCCAAGACCGCAGGGGCAAAAAGGCTCTAGGCCATCAAGAGGCTCTGACTCTAGACCAGAGCGTTCGGGAGAGAAAAAAACTGAGCGTCCGGCGGCAAGTGCTAACAGAACTCGTAACCGCACCCGCGGCGGCAATAGCTAAAGCGAAGCTTTAGTTCCAGTTCCTAGCTTCACAATTCGATCAAGCATTTCCTGGCTGGTTGTGTTCTCACCCAATTGATTCGGTTTACCAGCAACACCGTGGTAATCACTTGATCCAGTCACCACTAGATCGTGCTTCGATGCCAGATCAAGTAGCCAAGACCTGGCTGCTTCTGGAACATCGCGGTGATAAACCTCAATGCCCGATAAACCCCTACTAATCATTTCTTCGAAGTGATCTAGTGGAAGATCCTCTGGGCTGGTGTTTGGTCCAACACCTTTCAAAGGATGCGCAATCACCGAAACTCCCCCAGCTTTACCAATTAGCTCAATGGCTTCAACGGTAGAAACAGTTGAGTGTGAAACATAGAAAGGTCCATCGGTTGCAAGGTAGTAATCAAATGCTTCGCTGCGGTTAGAAACTACTTTCATGGTCACAAGGGTGTCCGCGATAGCGGGGCGACCGATGGTCGCACCTTTATCTAGGTGATCCATAACCATCTCCCAGCTAATCGGAAGCTCCTGCGCTAACTTGTCAACAATTGCTCTAGCTCTCGCCTCGCGGGTTGCAACAGTGTCGCCAAGAACCAGCGCAAGTGCTTCGTGGTTTGGGTCTGGTAGGTAGGCAAGAAGATGCACGCTGATGCGAATTGTTCGCCCGAATCTTTCGATATCAGAAACGCTGGTTACCTCGATGCCTGGAACAAAGCCAATGCCAAGTTCTATGGCTTTAGCTCTAGCCTCATCCCAACCCGAAACGGTGTCGTGATCGGTTAGGGCCAAGACATTGATTCCAGCCTTGGCCGCATTGGCAACAAGCTGGCTAGGGGTATCTAATCCATCGGATCTGGTGGAGTGTGTGTGCAGGTCGATTTTGACCATTGAAATCCCTGTTCTGTTAGATACAGACTATCCAACGCCTAAGACAGCCAAGCAATGACACAATAGACGGATGGTTAGCGACAAAGAAGAGGGTAAGGGCGAAACTCGCTCCAGAACCCCAAACAGTAAAGAGTTTTTGGACTACATCTCAAGTGGTTGGCAAGAAACCAAAAGCCAAACAGTCTCTGAAAGCGAAGTAGCTTCTTTTGCCAAAGATAGACGCGACCAAGTCGCCAAGGCGTTTCCAAACAAATTAGTTGTTATTGAAGCAGGTGCTCCGAAAACCAGATCTAACGACACCGAGTATCGCTACCGCCCACACGCAGCTTTTGCCCACCTAACTGGTTGGGGCTCACAAACCGTTCCTGACTCAGTGCTAGTTATCGACACCGTTCAGTCAAACCAGATTTTGTTTTTGCGTCCTACCGCAGGTAAAGATTCAGACGAGTTTTTTGCCAACCCAGCTATCGGTGAATTCTGGGTTGGAGCAAGACCAACTCTGGAAGATGTTTCCACTCTGCTAGGCATCGCTACTCGCGATCTAGCGGAGCTCGAGGATTACATCGGAAAGCAAGACGCGGTGACTCTAGAAGATAGCGAACTCGCACAGTTTGTTTCAGAGCTCAGATTGGTCAAAGACAGCTACGAGATTGAGCAGATGCGACAAGCCGTTGCAAGTTCCATCCGAGGCTTTGAGGACATTGTTCGAGTTTTGCCAAAGGCAGCTGCAACACCTCGTGGCGAACGAGTTATTGAGACCGCATTCTTTTCGCGAGCAAGACTTGAAGGCAATGACTTAGGTTATGAAACCATCGCAGCTGCTGGAAAAAATGCCTGCATCTTGCACTGGATCACAAACCATGGCCCGGTCAAAAGCGGTGAACTTGTGCTTGTTGACGCTGGTGTCGAAATGGACACTTTATACACGGCAGATATCACCCGCACCTTGCCAATAAACGGTAAATTCTCCGAGGCCCAGCTTGAGGTTTATCTAGCTGTACTCGAAGCCGCAGATGCTGCCTTCGCAGTTGCTAAGCCTGGGATCAAATTCCGCGAGATCCACGAAGCCGCCATGAAAGTTATTGCCAAGAAGGTAGCTGACTGGGGAATTCTCCCAGTGAGTGCTGAGGAATCTTTGGAAGCAGACAAGCAATTTCACAGACGCTGGATGGTGCACGGCACCAGCCACCACCTAGGTCTTGATGTTCACGACTGCGCACAGGCTCGCAAAGAGATGTATCTGGATGCGCAGTTGGAGGAGGGAATGATTTTCACAATCGAACCTGGTTTGTATTTCCACGAGAGCGATCTTCTGGCACCTGATAAATTCCGCGGTATCGGTATTCGAATCGAAGACGATGTTCTAGTGACCAAAGATGGCGTGGAGAATCTTTCAGCCAAGCTTCCTAGAACGCCAGCCGAGATTGAATCTTGGATGGCCAGTCTTAGCTAGCTTTTAGCAGCTGGCTTCTTGGCAGCTGGTTTTTTCGCTGCAGCTTTGGTGGCTGGCTTCATGGCTTTCTTGGCATCGTTTAGCGCTCCGGTTGGAACCACGACGTCATACTTTTTTGCAACCACTGCTTGCCCGGAAACAAAGGTTCGCTTGTTTTTAGCAAGGCTGAATCTAATTACATTGAAAAGCATTCCGATTCCAGCTCCAATGACAATTCCAGAAGTTAGGTTTGTCACCACAACTTGCTCAGCTGCGCTGGTTGCACCAAAAACAAGACCAAAAAATAGACCAATCCATGAACCGGTTACTGCACCAGATAGGGCAACTCTTCCGTAGCCAAGTTTTCCCTTGAGGGTCTCAACAGTTTTTAGATCCGAGCCAATGATTGAAATCATGCTTGGTGGAAAACCATTTTCGACCAATTGTTCAACTGCCTTGACCGCTTCACGGTAATTGGTGAAGTGCGCAAGCACTTCACCCTCGGGAAGGGAAGATGGTGTATTTCTTGGGCTCATGTTCCTATTCTCTCATGGCTATCCGTAGAGTTAAGGGGTGTCCGAAGCCCTGATCTATCAAGCTCTTTCTAATGTAATTGACCCTGAGCTTCGCATCCCGCTAACTGAACTGGACATGGTTGGCTCTGTCTCCCTAACCGATGGCATTGCCGAGGTTGAAATTAAGCTCACAATCACTGGCTGCCCCGCAGCCCGCCGCATAGAGCAAGAAACCCACGACGCGGTTGCTGCTATTCCGGGAATCACAAAAGTTAATGTCAGCCTCACCGTAATGACTCCAGAAGAGCGAGCCGCGCTCAAGACCAAACTACGCGGCGGCAAACCGATGCGTCACAATCCATTCGACAGCAACACTCTGACAAACATCTTTCTTGTTGGCTCCGGTAAGGGCGGTGTTGGTAAATCAACCCTGACCGCTAACCTGGCTGTTTCGCTGGCGAGCCAAGGTAACAAAGTCGGCCTTATCGATGCCGACATCTTTGGGTTTTCAATTCCTGGCCAGCTGGGCATAACCGAGAAACCGACCAGGGTTGATGAGCTTATTTTGCCGCCGGTTGCATTTGGTGTGAAGGTGATCTCGATTGGCATGTTCGTTGAAGATAACAAACCGGTGGCTTGGCGAGGGCCCATGCTACATCGCGCCATCGAGCAGTTCCTAAGTGATGTTTACTGGGGAGATCTAGACGTTCTGTTAGTTGATCTGCCGCCTGGAACAGGCGATGTCGCAATTAGCCTTGGGCAACTGCTGCCAACCGCCAAGACAATCGTTGTCACCACCCCGCAGCTTTCCGCTAGCGAAGTTGCGGAGCGATCTGGTGCGGTAGG
>JBIIXH010000041.1:0-7159 GCA_044338475.1 Rhodoluna sp. | reverse complement strand
TCGCTAAGTTGGGCCTCTAAAGACCCATTTTCTGGCAGATCGAGTGATCTTCGACTAAGTCTAACTTCTTCACTGGCTGTTAGGAGAATTCTCACTTTGGCATCAGGCATCACCACAGTGGTGATGTCCCTTCCCTCCACGATGATTCCCTTATTTGGGCAGCTAGCTGCCAAGGATCTAGTGATTTGTCGCATAAATGAGCGCACTTTTGGCTGGGCGGCAACTTTGCTCACGTTCAGCTCAACTTCTTGGGATCTAATGGCAACGGTTAGGTCCTTATCTCCTACCTTGACCCAATAGTTGTCAGGATCTGTAGAAATTGAATAGTCAAACAAAGCTTCGAGATCTTGCTCACCGACAGTTGAAAGGTCAATTCCTGAGTTCAGGGCTGTGGTTGTAAGGGCGCGATATCCCGCACCGGTATCTAAGTATCCAAATCCAAGCTGCCTTGCAGCTTGCTTGGAAACGCTTGATTTTCCGGAACCTGCTGGTCCATCAACCGCAACTATTGTCTTGCTCATCCAACAATCTTCCAGCCGCGCTCAGTTAGAGCTGAAACAAGCTCACCCTCAGCACTTGGCAGAACATAAAGTTCTGGAAGGCCAACTTGAGCTCCGGTGGCGTGCTCCAAGGTTAGATCTTCTAGGTTGATGCCGATTTGTCCGATTTCTGTCAGAAGTCTTGCTAGCTCCCCCGGCTTATCGTCAATCATGACGGTGACCTTGGAATACTTTGTTGCACTAGCTCCGTGCTTGCCTGGAATCTTGGAAACTCCTTGGTTTCCAGATTCCAGTAGCTTTCCGATGCTAGTTAGAGCACCTGGTTTTGAGGTGTCAGTTAGCGCCTCCAGAATTTGGTCTAAATCATCGCGGACACTTCTAAGGACACTCGAAACCTGAGTGCTGTTGGCAGAAAGAATCTGCATCCATAGCTTCGGATCCGATGCGGCAATGCGGGTGGTGTCTCTTAGTCCCTGACCGGCTAGAGAAACATCTGCGGTGTCCGCAGAGGCAAGCCTTGCTGCAAGAAGTGAAGACACGATTTGTGGTGCGTGGGAGACAAGGGCTACTGCTTTGTCGTGCTCGAGGGGATCCATAGAAACAACGGTGGCACCAAGATCGTGCGCCAAGGATTCAACCACTAAAACTGCAGCGTTTTTGGATTCTTTGCTTGGTGTAATTACCCAAGGTCTTCCAATAAAGAGATCTCCCCTGCCAGCAAGCGCGCCAGTTTGTTCGCGTCCTGCCATTGGGTGGGAGCCGACATAGTTTGTAAGCTCTATTCCTTGTTGCTGCAAAGCAGTCAGCACGGTTCCCTTGACGCTTGCAACGTCGGTTACGGTTGCTGCTGGATGAGCTGCTAGCTCAGTGCCAATAACTTGGGCTGTCACATCAGGAGGTGTGCAGACAATTACTAGCTCTGGCTCGACACCGGCTTCGTATTTAGTACCCGCGCCAAAATCAATTGCCAGGTTTTGTACCGCAGGAGAGGAATCTTCAAGAAACACCTGAAGGCCTTTACTCTTGAGTGCCAGGCCAATAGATGTTCCAATAAGGCCGGTGCCAACAATCTTGATTGGCCCGGTTAGTCTCGAGTCTTTCACTGGGCCAGATCCAAGCGAAGGGCCGTTGCTCCACGCAGATACACGTGCTGGATTTCACTTCTTGGAGTGTCCAGCTCTGCGTTCACCAGAACTCTAATGACTCTTGGCATGGCTCCAGCTACATCCATTTCAACAAAGCACATCAAAGGAACATCACCAAGACCAAGCTCTCTAGCGGCCAGGGCTGGAAACTCCGAAGTGACATCTGGGGTTGCAGTAAAGAGAATGGAAATCAACTGGGATTCGTTGACGTTGTTATCGTGCAGGATCTTGGTTAGAAGCTCGGCTGTGGACTTGATTAGGTGAGAACGCTCGTCTGTGTCCAGCTGGATGGCACCGCGAATACCTCGAATTGACATGATTATGTCCTTTTCTTGTCTGCGGCTTTCAAAATGGCTCCGACCTCTATTTTAGACAGTTGCCTTACAGCTCCAAGCTTTAGATGGCCTAAATGTAATGGGCCAAACTGCCTTCTGACCAAGGCAACCACTGGAAATCCAAGAGATTCAAACATTCTTCGAACAATTCGGTTCTTGCCGCTATGAAGCTCAACTTCTACCAGGCTGTGATTTCCAGAAGCGGAGAGGAATCTGGCCTTATCGGCCTTGATGGGTCCATCTTCCAATTCGATGCCAGCAAGCAGTTGGTTCAAAACTGGCTGGGTTATCTGGCCGTGAACCTTGGCTTGGTAGGTCTTGGAAACCTCAAAAGAAGGATGCATGAGCTTATGGGCTAAATCGCCATCGTTGGTCATCAACAAAAGCCCAGTGGTTTCAACATCTAGTCTTCCAACGTTGAAGATGCGATCGTAATCCAGCGCGTACTGAGACAGATCTGGTCTGCCATGCTCGTCTTGCATGGTGCTAACTACACCTTGTGGCTTGTTAAGCATCAGATAAACCCTGGAGACATCGAGTTGAATCGGGGTGCCCTTGACTACTACCTTGTCTATTTCAGGGTTGATGCGGGTTCCCAGTTCTTTTACTACCTTGCCGTTGACCTTCACGGCACCTGAGGAAATCAGGTCTTCACAAACTCTTCTGGATGCCACGCCAGCATTGGCCATTACCTTCTGAAGTCTGATGCCCTCGGTGGATTCTCTATCGCTCATTGAAGTCGCTGTTGATATCAGGCAGGTACGGGCTAATCGGAGGAAGCTGATCTAAAGAATTAATGCCCAGCTGCTCCAAAAGCAACGACGTAGTTCCGTAGTGAATAGCGCCTGTTTCAGAATCGGTATAGAGCTCTGTAACTAGTCCCCTGGAGGTAAGGGTTCTAACAACCGAGTCAACGTTTACTCCTCGAATAGAGGCAATCTGTCCCCTGGCAATTGGTTGCTTGTAGGCAATAACCGAAAGAGTTTCTAACGCAGCTTGAGAAAGTTTGGTTGGGTTTTCATTGGCAATAAACATCTTCACGGCCCAGTCATAGTTCTGGCGAACATAGATTCTCCAGCCACCAGCTACCTCTCTAAGCTCGAATCCTCTGGCGCTAATGCCGTCTTTACCGTCGTAGTCATCGCGCAGCTTCACCACAGCATCGCGAACCTGGTTCACCGGGATCTCTAAAGCGGTTGCCAGAGCAACCAAAGAGATCGGAGCATCGGTAATCATCAAGATGGCCTCAATGGCTCCTTCAATGCTGTCTTCTTGCAAGGTGTTCTCGGTTCCTTGATTCTCATCGCGCGTCATAGTCTGCTCCCAGGGTTGCTAGTTGTTCATCATCAAAGTTATCCGCTTGCCAAGTAATTAGTAGATCGGCGAGAGGTCCATCCTGCTGCATGGCAATAGCAGAAAGCCTGTAGAGCTCCAGAACGGCTAGGAACCTTGCTACGATCTTGGCTCGATCTGGCTCGTCTCTAATTAGGTCAAAGAAGGTCAAACTGCCGGCTTTTCTAAGTCGCAGGATGACTTCGGTCGCTTGCTCACGGATACTTACTGCTGGAGCGTGAAGGTGAGTGAGTCCAATGCCAGGAATCTCTCTTGGGGTGAATACCTCTTGGGATAGAGCGTGGAATTCTTCAAGAGTCATGGTCCAAACAAGCTCAGGAGTGCTCTCTCGGAACCTTGTTTCAATTGGAACATCTCTAGCAACACGGGTTGCTTCCATTTCAATCCTGGTTGCGAACCAACCTGATACTTCCTTGAAAGCCTTGTACTGCAGGAGCCTTGCAAACAGCAGGTCTCTTGCTTCCAGCAGGGCAACATCTTCAGCGTCAACAAGCTCTCCCCTTGGAAGCAAGGAGACGATCTTTAGATCCAGCAGGGTTGCAGCAATAACCAAAAACTCGCTGGCCTGTTCCATTTCCTCATGCTCGTCAAGCTGCTTTACGTATTGGATGAATTCATCAGTTACGCGACTCAGTGAAATCTCGGTGATGTCTAGCTCGTGCTTAGAAATAAGTGACAACAGTAGGTCAAATGGACCCTCAAAGTTACTGAGCTTTAGTGCAAAGCCTTTGTCCTGTTCGGGTTCTGCGACCTCGAGGTTATGGGGCGCTGCCACGAGACACTAGCTCTCTTGCCACTGTTCGGTAATACTCAGCGGCGTCTGATGTTGGGGCGAATTCGGTGATTGGAACTGCTGCGATGGTGGCATCCGGGAACTTTACGGTGCGGTGCACGATGGTGTCGAACACCTGATCGCCAAAGGCCTCGTACAATCTTTCAACTACTTCCCTAGCATGCAGGGTCCTCGGGTCATACATCGTGGCCAAAATACCATCAAGCTTGATTGCTGGGTTCAACCTATCGCGAACCTTTTCGATGGTTTCAATCAAGAGAGCAACACCACGCAAAGCAAAGAACTCACAGTTCAATGGAATCAAAACACCGTGGGCGGCCGTCAGGGCGTTCACGGTTAGCAGTCCAAGAGATGGCTGGCAGTCGATGATTACAACGTCATAGTTGTCGGTTACCGGTCGAAGAACTCGAGCCAGAATCTGCTCTCTGGCAACCTCGTTGACTAGCTGAACTTCAGCAGCTGATAGATCGATGTTGGCTGGAATAACGTCAAGGTTTTTCACGCTGGTTGGCAAGATTACGTCTTGAACCTTCAGGTCTTTTTCAACCATGAGATCGTAAATGGTCTTGATGTCGTGAGCTACAACGCCAAGTCCTGCGGAAAGAGCACCCTGTGGGTCGAAATCAACCAGCAAGACTTTGCGGCCGTAACCTGCAAGTGCGGAGGCTAAATTGATTGCGGTGGTTGTTTTACCCACGCCGCCTTTTTGGTTACACATCGCAATGATTCTTGCGGGGCCGTGATTTTGCAAAGGTGCGGGGATGTCAAAAACCGGCCTCTTAGCTGGTCGCTGTGCCATGAATCCTCCCGAGCTAATAGCCTACCCGCCCGCTGCGACCGCTATTTCCTGGCCCTTGGGTGGCTGGTGGCATAAACCTCGCGCAGGGCATCCACCGTCACCAGTGTATAAATCTGGGTGGTGGCAACCGATGAGTGTCCAAGTAGCTCTTGCACCACCCGAACATCTGCCCCACCCTCCAAGAGATGGGTTGCAAATGAATGCCTGAGTGTGTGCGGTGAGACCTCAGAGGAGATGTTTGCCGCATCGGCACAATCGCTAATAATCTGCCAGGCAGATTGCCTGGATAGTCTGCTACCGCGCTGATTCAAAAACAGAGCGGGTGTGCCCTTGCCCTTTTTGACCAGCACTGGACGTGCCCTAACCAAATACACCTCGAGCGCATTCTGGGCATAACTCCCAACCGGAACAATTCGCTCCTTGGATCCTTTTCCAAAAAGCCGAATCATTGTTGGGTCCACTAGGTCATCCAAGTTCAGTGCGGTTAGCTCGCTGATTCTGGCACCCGTTGCATATAAAAGCTCAAGAATTGCACGGTCGCGAATTCTTGCAAGATCAGGTTCTCCATCAATAAGCTTCTTGGGGTCTGGTCCGGATGCCTCGATTAGCTTCTCAATCTCAGAAATGCCTATTGCCTTGGGTAGCCGCTTTGGAAGCTTTGGAGGTTTCACCATTGAGCTTGGGTCACCGACTGTAATTGACTCAAATAGCCAGAACTTGTGCAACCCCCTGACCCCTGCAAGCATTCTCGCCACCGAGTTTGCAGAAAGCGCACCGGACTCGGAGATGAAGCTAAGGTAGCCGGTTATGTGAGCCTCGGTAACCTGGCCAGGCTTGGATATCTGTTGCTTCTCTAAATAGGCGAGATACGAATTTAGGTCGCGCCTATAGGCAGCGATTGTGTTTTTAGCTAGACCCCGCTCAATGCTCAGGTGTCGAAGGTAATCATCAACAAGCTGCGCGAGAGTTTTCATTAGCTTTTTGGCGCAGCTTCTTTACTCAGTTGATAGGCCATGATGCCAACTACCGCACTTGGGCTCATGATCTGCCCTGTTAGCACTAGCTTCACAGCTTCCGCTATTGGAACCCATGACTTAGGCATATCCGCTTCCTCGCCAGTTGCCTCAAAAACCAACTTAGTTTCGGAAAGCTCCTTGGCAACAAATATTGTTATCGCCTCGTTGTTGCCACCGGGTGTGGTGTGGAAACCGATAAGTTCAGACCAGTTAGCCGCGTCTAACCCCGCCTCTTCGGCAAGCTCGCGCTTGGCACAATCCAAGAGCGACTCCCCTGGCACATCAAGTAATCCAGCAGGCAATTCCATCAGGAATTTTCCAACCGGTCTTCGATACTGCTTCATTAGAAGCAGTTCCTCTTCTTCATTGAACGCTAAAACTGCCACCGCACCGGTGTGATCTACGTATTCGCGGGTAAGTTCCACGCCATTGAATTCAAAGGTTTCGGAAACTAAATCCCAGACCATGCCTTTGTGAATCAGTGTCTTTTTTATAGACGCAATTTCGACGCTTTGGTCGTTAGGCATCCTTGACCTCAAAGAGTCGGTTGGACTCTTGACGCTCCAGGCTTGCCTTAACTAAACCAACAAAAAGCGGGTGAGCTTTGTTCGGTCTGGATTTGAATTCTGGGTGCGCTTGAGTGGAAACGTAGTAAGGATGATCTGCCTTTGATAGCTCAACAAATTCAACTAGTGAACCATCAGGAGAAGTTCCGGAGATAACCATTCCGCCATCTGTTAGCTGATCTCTGTATGAGTTGTTTACCTCGTAGCGGTGACGGTGGCGCTCAGTTACTTCGTTGCTGCCATAAACCTCGGCAACGATTGAACCTTTAGAAAGTTTTGCCTCGAACGAGCCAAGACGCATGGTGCCACCCATTTCGCCGGCAGCGAGAATGTCAATCTGTTCAGCCATGGTTGCAATAACCGGGTGCTTAGCTTTCGGGTCAAACTCTGTTGAGGATGCATCTTCTAGCCCAAGTACGTTTCTGGCAAACTCAATCACCATGCACTGCAATCCCAAACAAAGTCCAAGGGTTGGGATCTTGTTCTCTCTTGCAAACTTGAGGGCTCCAAGTTTTCCTTCGATGCCTCGAACGCCGAATCCTCCAGGAACACAGATGCCATCGACATCAGCTAGCTGACTTGCAGCTCCTTCTTCAGATTCACAAAGATCGGATGCCACCCAACGGATGTTGACCTTGGCTTGATGTGCGAA
>JBIIXH010000040.1:0-7203 GCA_044338475.1 Rhodoluna sp. | reverse complement strand
AGACCTACTGGTTCTAAAAAGCGCTCCACTAGGCGGAGTGAGGAACGCACTGGAAATTGCCAATTCTTCAAAGCTTGGAATTTGTGCATCCAGTGCGATGCAGTCTTCTATCGGGTTAGCTGCCGAATTGCACTTCGCTGCATGCTTACCAAACCTGAACTTCGATGCGGGTCTTGGAACAGGCCACCTGTTTGGTGGAGACCTCTCCGCTGATCGACTAATTCCAGTTGATGGTTTTATTGAGGTTCGTAGGCCAGAGATAAACACCTCTGCGTTAGATATCTTGAAGGCAGAAGATCACAGGTATGACTGGTGGGTTGCAAGATTGGAGCGCTGCTCCAGGATTCTAGGTTTAGAGTCCTGAGTAAACGTGCAAACCCTTGAAAAACATGTTCACGATGGTGAAGTTGAACACAACGGCGGCAAAGCCAACAAGTCCTAGCCAAACTGCGCGCTTACCTGTCCAGCCTCTCGTTGCATTGGCGTGCAGGTAACCCGCATAGATAGTCCAAATAATGAAAGTCCATACCTCTTTGGTATCCCAACCCCAGTAACGGTGCCAGGCACGCTCGGCCCAAATTGCGCCGGCAATCAAAGTAAAGCTCCAAAGAATGAAACCAACGATGTTGAACCGGTAGGCAAGCTGCTCGAGAGTTTCTTTCTTTGGGAAGATTCCCATTACTCGCTTGAAGTTTGCAACTCCCTTAGTCTTTGCCTTCTCAACCCAGTTGGCGGTCTTTAGTAAATACGCAGTCGATAGCGCTGCGGCGATGCTGAAAAATGCCGTTGCCAGCAAGGCAACAAGAACGTGAATAACGAGCCAGAAGCTTTGCAGGGCTGGCATCAAAGACTGCACTTCTACGTAGAACAAAGACACTGCGGTTCCAAGAACCAAAAGCACAAAGCCCACCACAAAAGTTGCAAGGATTCGAACTTCTGGAACCCTGATTGAAATCAAGAAGATCATCATCAAAATAAGAGCACCGGTTATCGAATACTCGTAAAGGTTTGCCCAAGGAACCCTTGAGGCGGCGATTCCGCGAAGAATTACTCCGGCGGCTAGGACCAGGGTTGCAATAAAGGCCAGAGACAGTCCCACCCGCTCTAGAGCTGAGGCGGAATTTACCTCCTTGACTTTATTGCTGGCAGCTTTCGACAGGTGCCAGCCGGAAACCAGGAACGCTGCGGTAAATACTGCCATTGCGGCAAAAACCACCAGCAGAGACGTCTGGGAGAGGCTTTCGTTCAGTACAACGGAGTTCATTTACTTCCTTTTTTTATCTCTTGAGTTAATTCTCTTACAACTTCTTCGAGTCTTGGATCTTCTCGCTTTGAAAGAGCTGCGACTTCAAAACCTGAGGAAATGCTCTTAACCCACACTCTGCGACGCGGGGTAATCAGGCCCACGATTACTCCAGCTAAAGCGAGTAATGAAAACAGTAGAACCCAAACCTGACCGGGGTTGTGTGCGATGTCGAGGGAGGCAAATCTCTTGATGCCGTCAAAAGTTACTGTTCCTAGACCGTTTGGAAGATCCTTGGTTTGGCCAAGCTCGAGAATGACACCCGGGGTTGGAGCGTCACGACCTGCGACCTGCGTGAGTCTGTCAGTATCGAGTGCATAAACGTTTAGTGATTGACCAGAATCTAAACCAAGATCACCCGTATACACATTCATTGAAATCAATGGATTTATTACCCCAGGGAACATCGAGGTGTAAGCCCCAGTTGATAGCTCGGCTGCAGTTGGATAGAAGAATGCAACGATGCCAATTTGCTCTGGTTGATTGTCTGGAACCTTGATGATTCCAATTGAAGTCATGTTGTTGTCTTGGGGAAGAAATATAGTCGGGCCTGAATAGCTAATGTCACCATTGGCATCTCGAACAGTAATCTCTGGCGCGTAGCCGTGGCCGGTCAAATAAAGGCTTGCACCGCGCTCATCCAATGGCGAGTTCACTTGAACTAGCGAGGTCTCACCAGGGTCTTCAGGGGAGGTTTTTCGGGTCACTGTTGCGCGGAAATCAAGAGGTGCTCCAATGTTGGTCTCGTTGGTGAAGTCGTAATCAACCTCAAACTTGTCCAGAGTCACGCTAAGCGGGGCTAGGGTTTCAGGATTGAAAAACAGCCCAGGTGACAAAGAGTCAAAGCCTGCGAGGTTGTTTACGAAAGTGTCTCCTTCGGCCAACACTCGCTGACCCGAAAAGCTATAGCCTCCGCCAACACCAATGGCAATCAGGACTCCAACAAGAGAGAGGTGAAAAACCAGGTTTCCGGTTTCTCTCATGTAACCCTTCTCGGCGCTAACCGAATTACCACGCTTGATTACTCGGTAGCCCTTGCTCTTCAGAATCTGCATGCCCGACTCCACGGGGTCTAAACCCTTTGGTCTGGAAGATTTTTCGTAGGCGGGCATTCTGGACAAACTTGTTGGAGTCTTAACGGGCTCTTCACGAAGTGCGTCATAGTGAACCTTGGTTCTAGGTAGGACACAGCCAACTAAAGATGTGAACAAAAGAATATAAATTGCTGAGAACCAAACTGATCCGTAAACATCGAACAGTTGGAAGAAATCTAGAACCGGAGCTAGCTCGGGGTTGTTGTCAAAGAATTGCTTAACTCCATTTGGATCAGCAGAGCGTTGCGGATAAATCGATCCAGGGACCGCTGCTGCTGCCAAAAGAAGCAGAAGTATGAGAGCAGTCTTCATGCTGGTTAGCTGTCGCCAAATCCACCTAGACCAACCGGTTAGGCCTATGTCGGGAGCGTCATAGCGCTGGGGTAAAGACACCAAACACCCCCTGAAGCCAAGATGCGAATCCGATCCATAGACCTGTGGCAAGTGCAATACCGAGAAGAATCAAGACAACGCCTCCGGCGATGTTGAAAGTTCTGATGTGCTTTTTCACAAAACTTACCGACTTGGTAGCCCAGCCAAATCCGGCGGCAATTGCAATAAATGGCAATCCGATTCCAATGGAATACAAAAACGCCAACAACGCGCCACGACCAGGTGAACCTGCATCAGAGGCAAGAGTTAGAACTGCTGCCAGCGTTGGCCCAATACATGGTGTCCAACCTAGGCCGAATGCCACACCCAAAAGCGGTGCCCCAGCTAAACCAATCTTTGGCTTTAGCGAAGTTTTGAAAGTACGTTGCAGATAAGAGAACTGTCCAATCAAGACAAACCCCAGCAAAATTATGATTACGCCAAGAACCTGCTGCACCCAGACCAAGTTGTTGATGTAAATCAACATTCCGATTCCACCAAACAGCGCTCCAAAAGAAACAAAGACTGCGGTAAAACCAAGAACAAACAGCAAAGATCCGATAATCATTCTTGATTTTTTGGCAGAACCGTCAGCCACGCCCGTGATGTAACCGAGGTAGCCAGGAACCAGCGGCAAGACACAGGGGGAAACAAAAGAGATTATTCCCGCCAGCAGAGCCAGCGGCATCGCAGCAAGCAGCGAACCATTCAAAACTATTTCAGCGGGATTCAATTTTTCTCCCTAACAACCGTCTTAATGAGCTCTTCGAGTATGCCCTTGTCGATTCGGCCGAGAACTCTCGCGGATACATTTCCTTCGGAATCAATGAGCAATGTGGTTGGTACCGCTTGCGGGGTAACAACTCCCGTGAAGGCCAAAACAACGGATCCTGTTTTGGCGTCCATCACGGATGGGAAATTCAAATCTACTTGCCTTGCGAAGGCAAGCGCGGTCTCGGGAGTGTCTCGGACGTTTACGCCAATGAATTGAACTTCATCGGAAAGAAACTGATCTTGTAATTCAATGAGCTCAGGCATTTCAATTCGACATGGTGCACAACCCGCGTACCAAAAATTCATCACGGTGATGACACCGGTTAGTTGATCGCTGGAAAGATTTATTCCGCTCTCACTAACTCCAGACCAATCAGCTGCTTTTGGTCTTGAGCCCAGCGCAAATTCGGTTACTGTTCCGTCCCCTGCGATGTAGTTCTTGTTATCGCCTTCGCGGAACTGCTCCGCCAGAGAGTCTGTGGTGCAACCAGAAGAGGTTAGAACAAATGCTGAAAGCATGAGTGCAATTGATACTTTCTTCACACTGCTCCCCGATCGGCAGCTTTCACGCGAAGTGGCTTGGCAGGGTCTTGGTACTCAACTTCACGCAAGTTGCCGCCTGCGAATTCAAAGCTTGTAATGCTGGATAGATCACAGCGTCTTTGGCGAGGGTCGTGAGAAAGTCTTTGACCTTGGCTATAGCGATGGACCATCCAAATTGGTAATTGGTGGCTGACCATAACCACTTCGCCCGTTGGGGTCTCGGCCCAAGCCCGCTCCATTGCACTAACCATTCTTCGCTGAATTTTAATAAACGGTTCTCCCCAGGATGGGCGGAATGGATCGTAAAGACGAAGCAAGAATCTTGGGTTTCTAACGATTGTCCTGAGGCTCACTGAGTGGCCTTCAAAGATGTTGTCTGGTTCGATAATTTCGTCTTCAACCTCAACTGGGACATTGAACCGCTCCGCGATTGGCTTCGCTGACTCTAGGGTTCGTTGCAGTGGGGACACTAAAAGTCGAGATACCTTGGCACCGCTTGATCGAATGTGATCGGCTGAGACTTCAGCCATTTGGTGCCCTAGCTGGGATAAACCGAAGTTTGGCAGACGCCCGTAAAGGACGCCATCAGGGTTATGAACTTCCCCGTGGCGCACCAGATGGATACGGGTTGCGGGCATAACACTAAGTCTACCCTCCGCTAAACTTGGGGCCTAAGCCAGAAATCAGAAAGCAAATTAATGCGCGAGAGACACTTAGTAAAAGACCTAGCAGCCATGAAAGATGGTCTCGTCACACTCGGCGGCTGGGTTGAAAAACTTAGAGACCAAAAACGCATTCAGTTCATCATTCTCAGGGATGAGTCAGGTGACGTTCAGGTTACTTACCCAAGACCAGCAGACGAAGACGCTCTGGCTGACAAAGTTTCAACGCTGACCAACGGAAGCTTTGTCTGGGTCAAAGGTCGCCTGGTTCACGACGAGCGAGTAAAGCTCGGCGGACTTGAAATCCAGCTAGATGATCTAGAGATTGTGACCCTGTCCGAACCAGAAACCCCAATTGCCGATGACACCTCAATTGACAAGAGGCTGGACTGGCGCTTTTTGGACATGCGCCGCCCAGAAATGAACCTAGTGTTCAAGGTGCAAACCACCATTGAAGCAGCCTGGAGAAGCTACTGGCTAGAAAACGGTTTCACCGAGATTCACTCCCCGAAGTTGATGGCTTCAGCATCTGAGTCAAACGCTGAGCTTTTCAAGCTTGAGTACTTTGAGGGTTTTGCTTACCTTGCCCAGTCTCCACAGTTTTATAAGCAGATGGCCATGATGGCTGGCTTTGGACGTATCTTCGAAATTGGTCCGGTCTTCCGAGCAGACCCTTCATTTACTTCCCGCCATGCCACCGAGTTCACTTCCGTTGACATGGAAGTTTCCTGGATTGATTCACATGAGGATGTAATGAACATCCAAGAAGAGCTAATGGTTGCAGCTATTTCAGCGGTCAAGGAATTGCACGGCGAAGAGATCAAGCGACTATTTGAGATTGATGTGATTGTCCCAACCAGACCTTTCCCAAGAATCCCACTTGCCGAAGCGGTCGATATCGTCAAAGCGCGTGGTCATGAAGTTGTTCGCGGTGGCGACATGGACCCAGAGGGCGAAAGACAAATTGCAGCTCACGTTTCAGAAACTTACAACCACGAGTTCGTTTTTCTAACTGACTACCCAGCAACCGTTCGTCCGTTCTATCACATGAGACACGAAGACAACCAAGAGCTAACTAAGAGTTACGACTTGATCTGGCGAGGAACCGAAATTACAACTGGTGCCCAGCGTGAGCACCGTGTTGATGTTCTAATCGAACAAGCCAAGCAAAAAGGTCTTGACCCGGAAGGTCTAAAAACTTACATCGACTTCTTCCGCTACGGAGCTCCGACGCATGGTGGTTTTGGAATGGGATTACTTCGAGTAATCATGTTGATGCTTCATCAGCCAAGCATTCGTGAAGTTGGGTTCTTGTTCCGTGGCCCGAACCGGCTAGAGCCCTAACTAACCGTTTCCTCTAGGGCTGCAAGAAGACGAATTGGATCAATTCGCCAGTAGCCATGAGTTTTTCCATTGATTTGAAGTACTGGTATCTCTTCGCCATAAAGATTCAATAGCTCTTGGTCTTCCAAGATGTTGGTTTCATAGATTTGCACCTGAATGTTGGCAGCTACTCCAGCATGAACGCTTCTAAACTGCGAAACCACTGTTTCTACAACCATTCGGGCCTCATCACATAGATGACAGCCCGGTTTGGTCAAAAGCTGGAGAGAAATAACTGTAGCCACAGGTTAAACTTAGCGGGTGTCCAATAAAGCCAAACATGCCAAGAAAGAGCAGTCCAAGCTAGCTGCTGCATTCTTTGATGTCGATAACACGATCTTGCGTGGATCCAGCAGCTTCTTGTTTGGAAAATCTGCTTTCGAAAGAAAGTTCTTTAGCAGGAAGGACTTTTGGCGCTTTGCCTGGCACCAGTTCGTGTTCATCTGGAAAGGTGAGAACAACACCAAGCTAGGCGCCCTTAAAGATCGAGTGCTTTCACTTGTTGAAGGGCAGCTGGTTTCTGATCTCCAGATTCTTGTCGATGAGGTTTATGACAAGCACATCAAGCTAAAGCTCTGGCCGGAAACAGTAAGGCTCGCCAAGGATCACATCAAGCAAGGTAGAGAAGTGTGGTTAGTTACTGCAGCACCGCAGGAATTAGGCGACGTTATCGCTAACGAACTTGGACTCACCGGTGCCATCGGCACCAAGGTGGAGCGAAAGAATGGAATCCTCACCGGAAAATTGGTTGGCAAACCAATTCATGGTCCCCAGAAACGCAAGGCTATTGTGGCATTGGCTAAGGATCGGAACTTGAGCCTCAAGCGCTCTTATGCCTATAGCGATTCGCAGAATGATCTTCCGATGCTCACTGCTGTTGGTCATCCGGTCGCAGTAAATCCAGACAAGATTTTGACGAGATATGCAAAAGCGGCGGACTGGCCGATTTACGATTTCAAGAAGCGGGAACTAAAAGCTAACCGCGAATAGCGCGGTTACTTCTTATTGCGACGCTGGTGGCGAGTCTTACGAAGTAGCTTGCGGTGCTTCTTCTTAGACATACGCTTGCGAC
>JBIIXH010000073.1:0-5053 GCA_044338475.1 Rhodoluna sp. | reverse complement strand
AGATCATGGGTTTGCATGAAATCTAGATAGTCCTTGATTCCCTCAGGGCTTGATCCGTCGTCCACCGTCCAAGCGAATCGCTTGATGTTCGATGCGGGAAGTTTTCTTATCTGCCCCTCAGGTAGCTGCTGACGAGCAAAACCAAATCTTCCAAGTTGGTTTCTTACAACGCCCTCAATAGACCGCTCTGGAACCAGAATGGGTGGCTTTGCCGATTGATTAATGTTGGGAAAGAAAAACCCCGCGGCTGATGCCGCAAGGAATTCTCTTCTGAGCAAGTCAGTGCCTACTCGGTGGTTTCAGCCGTAACTTGCTGTACGAATTGTGCGAAACGAGCTGGGCTTGCTAGTTCGTCTGCGGTTTCCCAGGTGTATTGGACGCCTTCAACAAAGATTGCCGGGGTTCCAGTTACACGAAGTTCAGTTCCAGGAATTGGCTCTGAGAGGGCTCGCTCGGTTGCGTCCTTAATGAATGATCCAAACATCTTGGAGTTGATACAGTTACCAACCTGCTCCATGTTGGTTGCGCCAACTTCTTCAGCGAACGCGATCATGTCGGAATTTTCTGGACCACGCTGACCTTCAGCTGGTTGAGCCTGAAACAGCCTGGTGTTGTATGAGAAGAAACTGTCTGGTGAGTAGTCAGCTACGCAGAGTGAGGCATTGGCTGCTCTCGATGAGAAGGCGTTAGGTGAACCTCGTCCATCCAGGAAGGAAATTGGATGCATCTCCAAAGTGGCAACACTGGTTGATACCCAGTTCTTTAGCTGCTCGGCATTTGGAAGTTCGAAGATTGCACAAATCGGGCACTGGTAGTCGATGTAAATGATGATCTCTATCGGATCTGGCTGAGTTTCCGGTGGGCTGAACTCTGGTGTGTAGAGCTTTAGGTCGCTTCCAACCTTTACGCCGTCATTGAAGGTTGCGTTTACTGGCACAGCCTGGGATTGGGTGCTGGCGGAGAAGACAGCAAATGCGATTGCCCCAGATGCCACCAAAACAGAGGTCACGATACCAATTTGGATAAGGACGCGGTTTCTCTTGTCGCCCTTTTTCTGCTGGTCTCTCATCGCTTTAGCCTTGGCACGAGCGGCTTCACGTTGTTCTGATCTGGTAGGTCTTGGGGTATTTGAGGTCATTTTGATAGTTTACAGGACGATCTTCAGCACCGCGGTTTAGCCCTATACCCATCGCAAGTGCGATACTGGAGGCATCCCTTGGAAAACCAAGGGTTATTCACAAAGGATCGTCCGGCACGTACCTGCCGGTGAAGGAGCATCATCATGGCAACAGTTAAATTCGATAAAGCCTCCAGGACCTACCCTGGTGGGACAACCCCCGCAGTTGACTCGATTGAGCTAGAAATCGCCGATGGCGAATTTCTTGTTTTAGTTGGGCCTTCCGGTTGCGGTAAATCAACCACTCTTCGGATGCTTGCCGGGCTAGAAGAAGTAAACGGCGGCAAGATCTTTATTGGCGACAGAGACGTCACCAACATTCCGCCAAAAGACCGCGACATCGCGATGGTTTTCCAGAACTACGCACTCTACCCACACATGACCGTGGCAGAGAACATGGGCTTTGCTCTAAAGATTGCTGGAGTTGCGAAAGAAGAACGTGCTGCACGAGTTCTTGACGCAGCCAAGCTATTGGATCTCGAGCCATACCTAAACAGAAAGCCAAAGGCTCTTTCTGGTGGTCAGCGTCAGCGCGTGGCCATGGGTCGTGCGATTGTTCGTAAGCCTCAGGTATTTCTTATGGACGAGCCGCTATCAAACCTTGATGCCAAGCTCAGAGTTCAAACCAGAACTCAGATTGCATCACTTCAGCGTCGCCTAGGTGTCACAACTGTTTATGTGACCCACGACCAGGTTGAGGCCATGACAATGGGAGACCGCGTAGCGGTTCTAAAGGATGGACTTCTACAGCAGGTTGCAACACCTCGTGAGCTTTACGAAGCTCCGAAGAACGTGTTTGTTGCAGGCTTCATTGGTTCTCCAGCTATGAACCTTCTTCAGCTGCCAATTGTTGACGGAGGTGTGCAGTTTGGAAACACAGTGGTTTCCATTCCAAGCAACATTCTTTCCAAGACCAAGGCCAAGCAAGTGACTCTAGGTATCCGCCCAGAAAACATTAACGTTTCAAAATCCAAGGGAATCTCAGTTGAGATTGACGTGGTCGAGGAACTCGGTTCAGACGGTTACCTATACGGTCGCGCCAAGCTAGATGGTGGCGAGATTGAGCTAGTAGCTCGCGTTGACGGACGAGACCACCCACACAAGGGTGAGACTGTTTTCCTAAACCCTGAAGGTGGCATCATGCACATCTTCGATGTTGAAACTGGAGAGCGTCTTAACTAACGCAAGATGACCCAAGCACTAGATATAACGGCTGCCACGGTCGATCCGGCTCTGCTGGATCTTCCGTGGCACTTGCCTTTAGAGTCCTGGCCGGAAGAGAACATCGCTTCCTTACCTAAGGGTCTTTCTAGGCACACCGTTCGCTTTGCTCACCTGAGTGGGCACGTCATTGCCATCAAGGAAACACTTCCCGATCTCGCTAAGCGCGAATACGAGATGTTAAAAGAATTGCAAAAACTAGATGTGCCATGCGTTGAGCCATTTGCAAACATCAAGAATCGTTCGGACAGTGAAGGTAACGACTTACCTGCGGTTTTGATTACCAGGCATCTGAAGTTTTCACTTCCCTATCGTGCGATGTGGTCACAGGGTCTTCGCGTTGAAACTGCAACCAGGTTAGTAGATGCCCTAGCGGTGCTTTTGGTGCGCTTGCATCTTGCAGGATTCTTCTGGGGAGATGTTTCTCTATCAAACACTCTGTTTCGTCGGGACGCTGGAGCCTTTGCTGCATACCTAGTAGATGCTGAAACTGGTCAGTTATACGAATCCGGGTTATCCAATGGTCAACGAGAAAACGATCTTGAGATTGCAAGAGTGAACATTGCAGGTGAGCTAATGGATTTGGTTGCCAGTGGCCGTGCCGGAGAAGGCGTCGATCCAAACGCCACCAGCGAAAGAATCGTGAACAAATACCGCGAACTCTGGAAAGAGCTAACGGCGGCAGAGGTGTTTGATAAAGACGAACGTTGGCGAATCAACCAAAGAGTTGAAAGGCTCAACTCGTTAGGTTTTGACATTGAAGAATTGATGATCAAGGCCGACGAGACTGGAAACAGCCTGAAGATTCAACCCAAAGTTGTTGACGCAGGCCACCACACCAGAAGACTAATCAGACTTACCGGACTAGATGTTCAGGAGAACCAATCTAGAAAACTGCTAAATGACCTAGACGCCTTCAGGGTCAAAATTGACCCAGAAGGTGACGAAGAAGTGTTGGCTCATCGCTGGCTTAGCGAAGTCTTTGAACCGGTAGTAAAGGCTATCCCCCGCGAATACTCAGGTCGACTAGAGCCAGCCGAGGTATTTCACCAAGTGCTGCTTCACAGATGGGATCTGGCTGAAAAACTTGGTCGTAAGGTGCCGCTCGAGGAGGCAGTGAACTCTTACGTTGTGAACGTTCTTGCTCACCGCAGGGACGAAGAAGCTCTTATCGCTCCCCCAACCGAAGCGATTATCCTGCCAACGGCGATTCCATCGGGAAACATTGAAGTGGACGAACATGAAGAAGGCGACTGGCGCGATAAGGTCTAAAGCTTTGGTCTGGATTTAGAAATTTGATACAAAGCAACCGACGCCGCAATTCCAGCGTTCAAAGATTCTGTTTCTTTGGCAATTGGAATAGATAAAACAGCATCGCAGTTTTCCTGAACCAAGCGTGATAGACCCTTACCTTCGGATCCCACCACAAGCACAAGTGGCTCATTAGACAGGTTGAACTTGGGAAGCGACATGTCTCCGTCGCCATCTAGTCCAACCACAAAGAGTTTTCTTTTCTTGAATTCTTTTAGGGTTGCGTTCAGATTTGCTGCCAGCGCAACGGGAACTCTTGCCGCAGCCCCAGCTGAGGTCTTCCAAGCAGCTGCAGTTACTCCTGTGGAGCGTCGCTGCGGCAAGATGATACCGTGACCGCCGAAAGCTGCAACCGAGCGAATGATTGCTCCAAGATTTCTTGGATCGGTGATTCCATCCAGTGCAACAAACAACGGCGTAGCACCTCTTGAGAGAACTTTGTCTAGTAGCTCCATCGGGTGAGCGTAGTTGTAGGGAGGCACCTGCAGAGCGACGCCCTGGTGAACGGAGTCAAATCCTGTCAAGCGATCAATTTCTGGACGAGTAACTTCACTGATTGGAATCTTGCGTAGGTTAGCCAAGGTGATGGCTTCCTTTACGCGATCATCCATCTCAATTCGAGTGGCAAGGTACAAAGTTGTTGCTGGCACTTTGGCCCGCAAGGCTTCTAGAACTGAGTTTCTACCCGACAGAACTTCGAAACTCTCGGTTGCCTTGGTGATGCGCTTTCCCTTGCGGGCAGCTGCTCCAGCAACACCAGCGGTTTTTGGACCAGAGGCTACAAACTCACCCTTTCGGGCGACTCGCACTCCGGCAGCTTTTTTCTTGTCCGCTGACTTCTTTGCTCGGAAAGCCTTGTGGCCCTTACGGTCTTCCGCCTTTGGGGTTGGGCCTTTTCCTTCGAGTCTTTTTCGGCCGTGGCCGCCGGTTCCTACGCTTGGGCCTTTTTTGCCTTTAGCGGCTCCTGGTCTTGCAGCTTTACTAGGCACCTAGGCTCCAATTTGTTGAGCCAGCTTCATCCTCTAGCAAGATACCGGCGGTCTTGAGCTGATCGCGGATGCGATCAGAAGTTTCAAAGTCTTTGTTTTCTCGTGCAGTTTTTCTTTGCTCAATCATGGACCGAACCAATACGTCCAAAGCTGAAAGAGCCTCGCTAGCTGATCCTTGGGTTTGCCAAATGGCGTCCAGTGGATTTATGTTCAGCACATTCACTATACCCAGAACTGCGAAGTATGCTTCCGCTGCTTCCTCAAAGCTCTCTGAGTCCAAAGCTGTATTTCCAGATCGAACACTCTCGTGCAGAACTGCCAGTGCGGTTGGCATGTTCAGATCATCATTCATGGC
>JBIIXH010000039.1:0-7445 GCA_044338475.1 Rhodoluna sp. | reverse complement strand
TATCTGGCAACTACCTAGAGGTATACAAGCAAATCCAAGCTGTGAAAAAAGCCTGCGTTAGAGCTAACGGCAGCTACGCTCACCTCAAGGTAATTCTAGAAACCGGTGAGCTGCAGACCTATGACAACATCCGAAGAGCTAGTTACCTTGCGATGCTGGCTGGGGGAGACTTCATCAAGACCTCAACGGGAAAAGTTACCGTGAACGCGACCATACCTATTACTTTGTTGATGCTTCAGGCGGTTCGGGACTGGTTTGAGCTAACTGGCATCAAAATAGGTGTGAAGCCAGCGGGAGGAATCAGAACCGCCAAAGACGCCATCAAGTATCTGGTGGTAGTAAAAGAGGTAGCGGGAGAACAATGGCTAACCCCAGACTTATTCCGCTTTGGAGCTTCAAGCCTGCTAAATGATGTGTTGATGCAAAGACAAAAACTAAAGACCGGAAACTATTCCGGTCCCGACTATGTGACCGTGGACTAAGAGGAAAGAAATGTTCGAATACGCACCAGCTCCTGAATCAAGGTCACTAGTTACCTTTCAATCTAGCTATGGTCACTTCATTGGCGGTAAGTTCACCAAGCCATCAAACACCTATAAGACCATTTCCCCTGCTACCGAAGAGGTCCTAGCCGAGATCTCAACCGCAACCGCTAAGGATGTCGACCTAGCAGTCAAGGCAGCAAGAGGTGCCTACGAAAAGGTTTGGTCCAAGCTATCCGGAGCCGAGCGAGGAAAGTATCTTTACCGAATCGCCAGAATCATTCAAGAGCGCGCTCGCGAGCTAGCTATTGCAGAAACCCTAAATAACGGCAAGCCAATCAAGGAAACCAGAGACGCTGATATTCCACTAGTTGCAGCTTGGTTCTTTTACTACGCCGGCTGGGCAGACAAACTCGACTACGCAGGACTAGGAGCTAACCCGAAAGCCCACGGTGTTGCCGCCCAGGTTATTCCTTGGAACTTCCCACTGATGATGCTGGCTTGGAAGATTGCTCCAGCACTTGCTGCTGGTAACACAGTAGTTCTAAAACCCGCCGAGACCACCCCGCTGACAGCTTTGATGTTTGCCGAAATCTGCCAACAGGCAGGCTTACCTGATGGAGTTGTGAACATCATCACCGGCTTTGGTCAAACAGGAGCTGACTTGATCGCCCATAAAGATGTCAACAAGGTTGCCTTCACTGGCTCCACAGGTGTTGGAAGACTAATTGCCAAACAGGTTGCTGGGACCAACAAGAAAGTGACTTTGGAGCTTGGCGGCAAAGCCGCCAACATCGTCTTTGATGATGCACCGCTTGATCAAGCAGTTGAGGGAATCATCAATGGCATCTTCTTTAACCAAGGCCACGTCTGCTGCGCAGGCAGCAGGCTGCTTGTTCAAGAGGGCATCCAAGACGAGCTTCTAAAGAAGCTAAAGCGCCGCATGGAAACACTCAAGCTTGGCGATCCACTAGATAAGAACACAGACATCGGCGCCATCAACTCCAAGATGCAGCTAGAAAAGATCACGAAACTCGTAAAAATGGGCGTCAAAGAAGGCGGTGAAGCCTGGGCTCCGAAATGTGAGATTCCGAAGAAGGGCTTCTGGTACGCGCCGACTGTAATAACGGGTGTAGCACCAACCAACACCGTGGCTCGCGAGGAAATCTTTGGACCAGTGCTATCGGTACTTTCCTTTAGAACCCCGGCCGAGGCAGTAGCCAAGGCCAACAACACCCCGTTTGGCTTATCTGCAGGCATCTGGACCGAGAAGGGTTCTCGAATCCTGAAGGTTGCCGATCAATTGAACGCTGGAGTTATCTGGGCAAATACCTTTAATCAGTTTGACCCATCCAGCCCATTTGGTGGCTTCAAAGAATCGGGCTACGGCCGAGAGGGAGGCAGGCACGGATTGCTTGCTTACCTGAAGGGAGACAACTAATGAGACTCGACGTTAAGAAAACATACAAGCTCTTTATCGGCGGCAAGTTCCCTAGAAGCGAGTCAGGTCGAACCTACGAGCTAACTTCATCAAAGGGTGACTTTGTTGCCAACGTTTGCTTGGCATCTAGAAAAGATGCCAGAGACGCAGTCGTTGCAGCAAGAGCCGCCCAGGCAGGTTGGGCATCGGCAACCGCTTACAACCGTGGCCAGATTCTTTACCGAATTGCGGAAATGCTTGAAGGAAGACGCGAGCAGTTCGTTGAAGAAATCAGAACTCTAACTGGAGCAACAGAAAAGCAAGCAAACCAGGAAGTGGATGCAGCAATCGACTCTTGGGTATGGCACGCGGGTTGGTCAGACAAGGTTGACTCTGTTGCAGGATCGATGAACCCGGTTGCAGGACCCTACTTCAACATTTCAACCAACCAACCAACTGGCGTTGTTGCAGCCTTTGCTCCGCAGGACAGTTCTTTGGTTGGGCTAGTCAACACAATTGCTCCGGTGATTGTCACCGGAAACGCTTTGGTTGTTGTTGCTAGCGAATCGCTTCCGTTATCGGCAATTACCTTGACTGAGGTTCTGGCAACTAGCGATCTACCTGGTGGGGTGGTGAATGTGCTTACTGGAAAAGAGTCCGAAATGGCGCCGTGGCTTGCTTCACACCAGGACGTCAACGCGCTCGATTTGGAAGGAACTTCTAACCCAGTGGATCTAGAAATCCGTGGCGCTGAGACTCTAAAGCGAGTAGTTCGACCAGGAACATTTTCTAGAACCGGATCCAAGGGTTCGCTGCAGCAGATCTTGGCATTTATGGAGATCAAGACCGTCTGGCACCCCAAGGGACACTAGCTACCAGCCCATGGGAACTTCGGTATTAGTGTTATTTCGACATGGCTGAGAAATCACAAATTCTTGAGGTTCCAACTCCTGATCTAATCGATCAGGAGTTTCTAAGAGATGTCTTTGCCTATCACCACTACCTAGAAGTCCGAGTGGCGCTGGATGTTGCCAACCGAGAGTTAGTCAAAAACCTGGAGGACCTTGGGTTTGCGGTCGGTAGATCTTTTTCCAAAGGCAAAACCAGGCTACAGCGCATGAAGATAACTCGTTTTGGTTTTGTTGCCCAGCTAGCTAAAGACAAGATGCAAGAGCTGGGTCTAGATAGCAGCTGGGAGTTTGTGTTTGACTCAGCTAAACAAAGAGCTGGATTATGCAATTACAGCGACCACAAGATTTCGTTGTCTAAATACATCGTCGAATATCACAGCATCGATCAATCAGAGCAGGTAATCCTGCACGAGATTGCCCATGCCCTTGCAGGCAAGTCCGCAGGTCATGGACCAAATTGGAAAAACACAGCTAAGTCAATTGGCTATAAAGCCGAGAAATTCACCGGGAAAGAAATTGCTGAGCAAACTGCTAAGTGGATCGGTGAATGCCGAAATGGTCACCGGCACTACAGATTCAAAAGCCCCAAGGCAAAGCTTTCTTGCCTTTACTGTGGCAGGGGATTCAATCCACGAAATTTGATTTCGTGGACTAAGCGAGCTGCCTAGTTAGCCTGAAAGTAGTTAATTACTACCAGGCTTATTAGCGCGCCAGCAAAAAAGTTCAACCAGATGAATCGCTTCCAGCCACCATTGGCTCGTTCACAATCTTGATCCGTGATATTCAAATATGGCGAGATGATCAAAAGATATGGCACTACCGCAAGAGATGCCACAACTCCGTGCCAGCCGATTGTCATAACAACCAAAGCTGAAAGCAAGTAAAGCACGAAGGCAAACCGCACCGTGTTTCGAGCACCAATCTGGGTAGCTACCGACTTGATACCAGCTTCACGGTCTGCCCGAACATCCTGAACCGCACCAAAGGCATGGCTTGCCATTCCCCAACCCATGAAGGCTGCAATCACTGCAATTACCTTGGTATCCGCTATAGAAGAACCAGCAAGCACAAGCCCGTAAACCATGGGTCCAACAAAGTGCACGGCTGAGGTAAAAGAGTCCAAGAAAGGACGCTCCTTGAAGCGAAGCTTTGGAACCGAATACGCCAGCACGGCAGCCAGGGTGAACCCAAGCCATAAGTTGGCCTCCAGGGATCCAACTAGCAGCAGGTAAACAACAAATACAGCAGCAAAGCTAACCGAAGCCCAGATGGTGACGGCGTGATACTTGGGGTCCAGCAGGGCACCTTCGATACCGCCTTTTCGGGGGTTTCGAAGGTCGCTTTCATAGTCAAAGACATCGTTGATTCCATACATCAAGAAGTTGTATGGAACAAGAAAGAACAACGTGCCAAGCACAAGGGTTAGGTCAATACGTTCTGCTACAAACAAATAGGCGGCAAAGAACGGAAAAGCAGTGTTTACCCAAGAAACCGGTCTTGAGCTCCAGAAAAGAGAAGTTAGCGCTTTCACTTTTTGACTCTACTACCGAGCCACCACCAGGTGAGTGGAATGAGAAGGGCTGCAACTAGCGTGTATGCAAAGTCCTCAATGGGAGCAAAACCAATGAAAACTCCAGAGAGCAAAGCAGGGTCGTAGGCCACCACCCCGGAGCCAACAATGAAGTTATCGAACACCGTGGTCATCAACAAAAGTGCTACGAGGGTGTAACAAATGGTGCCCCAGTGCACTAACCAGCGGTAGGCCAACAAAACAACTAACACCGGAATAACAAAAATTAGATTCAGTAGCGCGTAGCTCATCGGCCACCTGACTCTCTTGCGGTCAGAGTTTTCTGGACCCAAGTAAAGACAATTAGGGTGCTGTAGCAAAGTAGGGCCAAGAAGAACAGCTCTTCAATCGGAAACTCTGGAAAGACCTGGAGCCCGGTCAACAGAGTGTTCTCACCACGGAAGAAGATTCCCGTTGCAATGCCTGCGATGTCCCAAACCAGAAACAACACATAGGCAGGGACCATGGATAGCAGTGATCTTTTGGCATCCACGGTGAAGGCTAATTTGTGGGTTCGATCCAGTAGATAAAGACCAACTAGCGAAACAATCAGAATTGCAAGATAGCTTCCTGGGGGAAGCATCAGCGTAGGCCCTTCCAGCCGCCTTCTGAAACCGTAGTTAGCTCACCCTCAATTGGCCCATTGGATTTGTCATCGACCAGATACTTATAAACAAGCTCTGCACCAATTAGACACATCGGCAAACCAATTCCTGGGATGGTGTTGTGACCTGCGTAGAACAAGTTCTTGATCTTCTTGCTGCGGTTCTTAGGCCTAAAGAAGGCACTTTGTTGCAGGGTGTGCGCCATACCTAAAGCTGTTCCGGACCAAGCGTTTAGTTCACTTACAAAATCCCTTGGCCCATAGGTGCGCTTTAATACAATCCGCTCAGCTAGATCGGGAATCTCGCACCAGTCACTAATTTGCTTGATGATCTCATCGGCAGCTTTTTCGAACTTCTCATCGCCAGAACCACCAATACTTGGGTCAGCTGCGATTGGAACCAAGACGAATAAGTTCTCGTAACCTGCAGGTGCAACCGAGTCATCAGTTTTGCTTGGAGCACAGATGTACAAAGAGGCAGGGGATGGGACTTTTCTTTTGCCATCGGCCTTGTGAAATACCTCGGCAAAGTTCTTGCTCCAGTTGTCGGTATACAAAAGCGTGTGGTGATCAAGCTGAGGAATCTTGCCCTTTACGCCCAGATACAACAACATCGCCGATGGACCAGGAACCTTGTTGCTCCAGAACTTCTCTGGGAAGGTTTGGTACTTAGGTTCAATCAACTTAGTCTCGACGTGATGCAAATCTGCTGTTCCAACAACTACGTCCGCTGCAATTGTTGCTCCACCAACAACAACACCGGTAGCCAGACCTTCGCCGTTGACCTCAATCTTGCTAACAGGTGAATTGGTCTTGATTACTACTCCGTGCTGCTTGGCAACACGTTCGATGGCTTCGATTACCGAGTAAAGACCGCCCATTGGGTAGTAAACACCGACGTTTAGGTCAACATGGGTCATCAAGTGATACATGCTCGGGGTGTCGTATGGAGAAGCTCCTAGGAACACAGCCGGGAAGTTCAAGATCTTCTTGAGTCTTTCGTCCTTGACGTACTTACCGCTGAAGTCATACAGCGATGTAACCAGGTGCTTGGCAAAAGTCACTGCACGCGAGAGCACCTCACGATTAGTGAAGTTGGAGACGTTTTGGAAGTTCGTATACAAAAAGTGCTTGATGGAAAGCTCGTAGGTGTCCTTCGAGGAATCTAGGTATTCCTGCAGTTTCTTACCCGAACCTGGCTCAATCGACTCAAACAGTTCCTTATTCTTGGCAAGGTCCTCAACGATCATGATCTTGTCGTTTTTGCCTTCGTTTCTGGTCTGATAGGCAGGGTCCAACCTAACCAGGTTCAGCTCTTTCGCGGAGGTAGTGCCCATTAGCTTGAAGAATTGGTCAAAAGCATCTGGCATTAGGTACCAAGAAGGACCCATGTCGAACTTGAAGCCATCTTTTTCCCAGACGTAGGCTCTTCCGCCTACTTTTTCACGGGCTTCAAACAAGGTGACCTTCATACCGGCCTTAGCAAGCAGGGCAGCAGACGCTAAACCTGCAATGCCGCCACCGATTACAACCGCGGTTTTTTGGCTCACTTAGGAACGACTCCAATAATTGCTTTCAGAACAATCAAGAGTTTGACTGAGTTTGGAACGCTGATTCTTGCCTCCAGCATTTGAGCAGCTGGAGTTTTTTCAATTCGGTTCGCGAGCTCGGTGAAGAGCATCTGCGCTGCCGCTACCGCGGGCCTAGAAGTTTTTGGAAGCATCTTTAGTCCAATTGCTGCGCTTTTTAGATCGGCACGGATATCTGCAAGCAGCTCAGCTTTTTGAGCCTCGTTGAAGCTTTGTACGTTGACGTCTGGGAAGTAACTTCTTCCCAGCTTCTTGAAATCTGCCGCTAGGTCTCTAAGGAAGTTGACCTTCTGGAAGGCAGCTCCTAGCGCCCTCGCGCTTTTTACGATCTGCTTGTAATCAGTGCTTGAGTAGTCAGATTCTTTTATAAACGCATGCAGACACATAAGCCCCACAACCTCGGCGGAGCCATAGACATACTTTTGGAAAGACTCTTGGTTGTGCTTTCTTGGCCAGAGATCCATCCGCATGGAGGCAAAGAAAGGCTCGATGATGGCTCTGGCGAAGCCAGTTTCGTTGGCGGTCTGAGCAAAGGCGTGAACTACCAAGTTGGTAGAAAACCTAGCCCGAAGGGCTTTATAAATCTCATCTTCTAGCTGGTCTAGGGCAAAGCCTGGTTCTACGTTGCCGCCCTCTGTTCTAGCGTCGCTGGCTGCGCCATCGACGATTTCGTCGGCAACTCGCACCAGAGCGTAGATGTTTCTAACGTGCTGGCGAATTTCTGGGGCCAAAAGCTTGGTGGCAACCCCAAAAGAGGTGGAATAGGAGGCTATTACCGCATTCGAGGATTCTCTAGCGGCATGGCTGTAAAGCTCTAGCGAGCTTGGGTAAGTTGAAGAAGTCATCCCTTCTATTATTGGGCCAATTGC
>JBIIXH010000070.1:0-5345 GCA_044338475.1 Rhodoluna sp. | reverse complement strand
AAGCTGGTTGCCACCAAGTTTTCTTGTCCTGAATAACTTGCGCGATGGTTTCAATCGCATCGCTCTTGGTGTGACCGATAAG
Source organism: Rhodoluna sp. (assembly GCA_044338475.1). Taxonomy (GTDB): domain Bacteria; phylum Actinomycetota; class Actinomycetes; order Actinomycetales; family Microbacteriaceae; genus Rhodoluna. The sequence continues at coordinate 5,263 of JBIIXH010000070.1, read as the reverse complement.
TCCTACCGGGCCACGCTTAATCCAACCCGTGGCGTAGACGCCTGGAATGTGCTTTCCATCTGAGTCCAAAACGCGACCTTTATCATTTGGAATAACGCCGGCTTTTTCATCAAAAGGAACTTCACTTAGTTCTGATCCGAAGTAGCCGACAGCGCGATAAACAGCTTGAATTGGGAACTCTCTGAACTCTCCAGTTGGCTTTACGTTACCCGTTCCATCAAGCTTGGTTCTTTCAATCTTGATTCCAGCTACCTTGCCATCTTGGTCCAAAATTTCGGCTGGGGAGCTAAAGAAGTGCAGGTGTAGCCTGCGCTTAGCGCCGGTTATTTCATTGCTCCTGAGCTCTTCGAGCGTCTTGACCATAACCCTTGTCTGGTTGTTGCTATCAATTGCCGCTTGGGAACCTTCGTCGTACTGAAAATCTTCGTCGTAAACGATTGTGTCTACACCCTCTAGGTGCACAGCCTCTCGAAGCTCCAGCGGAGAGAACTTAACCTGAGCGGGTCCTCGGCGGCCAAACACATGAACGTCGGTGGCTTGCGAAGCAAGTAAGCCCTGATACACGTTGTCTGGGATGTCTGTGGAAAGCATGGCGTCTGCGGGCTTTGAGAGAACCCTGGCGACATCGAGGGCTACGTTTCCATTTCCTAGAACGGCAATTTGTTTGGCGCTTAGATCCCATGTTCGCTCGAAGTCAGGATGAGCGTCGTACCAATTCACGAACGCAGCCGCTCCAAAAGAGCCCTCAAGGTTAATGCCCGGGATGTTTAGGTTGGCATCTTTGACTGCACCCGTTGAAAAGATCACTGCGTTGTAGTGCGCTTTCAAATCCTCAAGGGTTATGTCTTTTCCGTACTCAACATTTCCAAAAAACCGGATGTCGCCTCTATCTAGAACCTCGTAAAGAGCTCTAATGATTCCCTTGATTCGAGGGTGGTCCGGAGCTACGCCGTAGCGAACGAGACCATAAGGAGCTGGGAGTAGATCAAACAGGTCGATAGAAACATCAAAGTCGCGAAGTTCAGATTTGATAATTAGGTCGGCTGCGTAAATACCCGCTGGACCAGCACCAACTATTGCAAGCCTGAGCTTTGACATCTATCTATTCCTCTTTGGTAAAAACTAGTTGCTTCGTTCAATGACCGCTTCGGCAAACGAGGTCAAAGCCTGGCGAACTGCGCCATTTGGTAAATCGTCCAATGCGCTTATTGCCTCGGCAGCCCATCTCTTGGCTTCTTGGTAGGTTCGCTCCGTCACGGGGTGATCCCGAAGGGCTAGAAGCACAGTTTGGAGTTTGGCTTCGTCCTCGAGGCCGGAGTCAATTATGTCAATCAACTTGGCCGCTTCCAAATCGGTCCCGGCTTCCTGCCTCAAATACATGACTGGCAGCGTTGGGACGCCTGCCCGTAAATCCGTTCCTGGGGTCTTTCCCGAGACCAAACCATCGGAGCGTAAATCGATGTAGTCATCGATTAACTGGAAAGCTATTCCGATTGCCTCACCGTATTTTCTAACAGGTTCGCGAAGTGCTTGATCTGCACCAGAGAAGATAACTCCCAACTCAGCCGATGCGGAGATAAGCGATCCTGTTTTATCTGCCAAAACTTTTAGGTAATGATCTATGGGGTCTTGCCCTTCTTGCGGCCCAACAGTTTCGTTCAGTTGCCCAAGGCACAGTCTTTCGAAAGTATCTGCCTGCAAGGTCAGCGCCTTTTGCCCAAGTTTGGAAACCAATTGTGATGCCCTGGCAAAAAGTAAATCACCGGTAAGAATTGCAACGTTGTTTCCCCAAATCTCATGGGCCGAATCAACGCCTCTTCTTCTCGGTGCGTTGTCCATTACGTCATCGTGATACAAAGTTCCAATGTGAGTTAGCTCAACAACAACTGCAGCTTGAATAACTTCATCCAAGTTGGCTTCACCAAGCTGTGAGGTAAGTAGCACCAGAGTAGGGCGGATTCTTTTTCCACCAGCGTCAATGAGATGACGAGTCGTAACTTTGGCAATTGGATCGGTGTGTGCAACCGCAGCCAATAACTGCTGCTCAACTTTTTCCAAGCCAGACTCAAGTTTTGAAAGAAGGTCCTTATCCGCCACTTTCCTAAGTTGTTTCGGGATTGATGTCTTTGCCATCTATGCCCCCTTAGGTTTGACGCCTGTGTGAATTGCTACGATTCCAAAGGTTTGATTTATGTATCCAACTGATTCGAAGCCTGCGGTTTCGATAATCTTTACCAATTCGGTCTGGCTGGGCCATGCATCGATGGATTCGGCGAGGTAGCTGTATGCCTCAGGAGTTTTACTAACCAAGGCAGAAAGAGATGGAAGTATGTTCCGAAGATAGAAACGGTAAAGGCTGTGCATCAGCTTGTTCGGAATCCTGGAGAACTCGCAAACCACCAGCTTGCCACCGGGTTTAAGCACTCTCAGCATCTCAGCCAATGCAACTTCGGTTTTTTCTACGTTTCTGATTCCAAAGGAAATAGTCACAGTGTCAAACTCTTTGTCAGCAAAGGGTAGGTTTGCCGCATCCGCGTAGACAAATTCAAGCTCTGGGTGCCTTTTTCTGCCTTCTTCCAGCATCCCCTGCGAAAAATCCGCCGCCACTACTTTGACCCCATCGCGAACAAACACCACAGAAGAGGATCCTGTGCCGGCCGCAAGATCAAGAATGGTTTGGCCAGGCTGAGAATTCACAAGTTTGGCTACTTTTTTGCGCCAGATTCTGGCCGAGCCAAAAGACAGTAAGTCGTTGGCTTTGTCGTAGTTTTTTGCTACCCCGTCAAACATCTCCGCTACTTGCTGCGGTTTTTTGGATAGGTCAGCTTTGCTCACTGTTCAATCTTAGCTTTGACTTAGAATTTAGAGAGCCGGCCGTTTTTGGCCTCAATCGGAACTGGTTTAAATGTCAAAACTTGGAAAACTACGCGTTCTTACGCGTGAGATTGCCACGCCTGAAGGTTTTGACATAACCAAGCACTTTCCAGAAGATGCAACTGTCTTCATTCGAGGAGGTCAGGGAATAGTTGGATTTGGTGAGGTTGTTCGCTTTGAAACTTCAGGTCCAAATCGAATCTCCGAGCTGGCAAGTATTTGGAGAGACCAGGTATCGCTTGCTGAAGTTACAGACTCGCTGAGAATCCAATGCACCGGCCTTGTTGCCTTCGGGTCAGTCACCTTTTCCGAAGACAGCACAATCAACTCCGTGCTTGTGGTTCCAAGGCTCGTGCTTGGAACCCGAGATGGAAGAAGTTGGATCACGGAGATAGTCGCAGAGGGAGAAGAATCAATCAGTGCTGATTTTCTTACTCAACCTGCAAGCTATCGAGCTAATGAGAAGCTTACTTTTTTTGACGGTGCTATGAGTGCTGATTTTTTCACAAGCCAGGCAAACCTTGCAATCGAGAAGATCAGAGCTGGTCGTATACAAAAGGTTGTTCTAGCGAGAGACATAATCGCTCAACTGCCAAGTGGATTTGACCTGCGCACTGCGCTTAGAAACCTAGCGGTGCGATACCCAAGCTGTTGGGTATACAGCGTTGCAGGAAACTTCGGAGCATCCCCCGAGCTATTGGTGCGGGTCTCCCATGGGCAGGTTTCGGCCCGAGTTTTGGCTGGCACCGCAGCTAGAGGAGAGTCCGAGATAGCGGATCAACAGATTTCTTCATCTCTACTAGTTTCGGCAAAGAACCTTCACGAGCACCAATTTGCTGTTGATTCGATGGTTCAGGAGCTAGCTCCATTCTGCACAACGGTTGATACCGATGAGAAACCATTTACATTGCGATTACCAGACGTTTGGCATCTAGCAAGTGACGTCTACGGGAAGCTGAAGAAGAACATCTCTGTTTTGGATTTGGCTGCCTATTTGCACCCCACCGCTGCGGTGGCTGGCACCTCGCGCAAAGCCGCACAAGAACTAATAGCTGAATTAGAACCTTTTGACCGTGGCGGATATGCGGGTCCCGTTGGTTGGATTGGTGCCGACGGCGATGGGGAGTGGGCAATCGCAATTCGCGGTGGATACATCGAACAAAATGTTGTTACTGCTTACGCAGGTTGTGGACTAGTAGCGGAGTCTGACGCCCTTGAAGAACTTGCGGAAACGGAATTGAAGTTTGCTCCAATTCGCGGCGCTCTAAGTTAGAGCTTTATTTCGATCAGCACTCTGCCAGTTGTGGTCAGGGCGTTACGTAACTCGACTTCGTTTGTGGGGCAGAAGTAACTGAAACCGTAGGCGTTCGCTAGTGACCAATAATCGACTTTTTGACCGGTTCGGAATACTCTGTCAAAAACTGCCTCTTCAACTACCTTTCTCACCTCGAGTTTTTCAAACAGAGATCCGCCTTGATCGTTGACCATGATCAGCTGCAAGTTGATGTCCTCTTCGGTATCTTCAATCATCGATGAGGCATCGTGTAACAAAGTGAGGTCACCGATGATGGCCCTGGTGAACGAGCCCTCACCGCCCAAGGCGATACCGGTTGCTGTTGCAATTGTTCCGTCAATTCCCGCTAATCCCCTATTGGCGAAAACCTGTACAGCTTTAGCAGGAGCCCAAGTGTCAGCCTCACGAATCATTCGCGAAGCACCCAGGACAATGGTGTCTTCAATCCCACTCGACTCGTAAACAACTTCAACAATCTTTCTTCTGTCCAGTAACTTGCTGGCGTCTTGCACCGAAAGCCAGTTGTGTGCCGCTACGCGCCACCTTGCTAACCAGTCGGTACTAACTTCACCGTTTACTGTTATCTCGTCAACGATCTCATTCGCGTTGGCATAAGGATTAAACGGGCCCATCAACTTGGATTTGACTACAACCAACTCGATGTCCTTACGTGCAATCAATCGCTGCACCTGTCGACTAAGCGTTGGCTTGCCATAAACAACTACGCGTTCAATTCCATCAGCTAGGTCTTTTTGCTCATCAAGAAGTGCTGGGTAACCAACTATTGCGTTTGCTCCAATACGACACCTTGAACTTGGCTCTGCAAATACAGGCCAACCGAATGCCTCAGCTGCCTCAAGAGCTTCAAGTCCTGCTTCTGCTCCAGCGACCAGGATTGTGTTTTTCTCTCCGGCAAGAACAGCAAAACTTGGCTGGTAATTGCTTTGCTCACTTAGCATCGCTCCAGGATAGAGATCGCTAGCGTTTGGCTCGGCGGAAGATAGTGGTTCTCGGAAGCAAAGATTCAGTTGCACAGGACCTGGTGAATGTTGATTAATACCTAGTGCAGTGGCAACCGCTTGCTCAGCTAAGTTC
>JBIIXH010000035.1:0-7858 GCA_044338475.1 Rhodoluna sp. | reverse complement strand
AGGTTTGACCTCAAAAAAGCAGAGGCCATAAACGCCACTCACATCCGAGAGCTTTCCCCGGAAGATTTCCAAGGTCGCCTGGTTCCTTACCTTCAGTCTGGCAAAGTGATTTCTGAACCTGCTACCGATGCCGAATTGGCAATCCTTGCCAAGGCAGCGCCTTTGATTCAAGAGCGCATCACTTTGTTGGGTGAATCAGTTGACATGCTTTCTTTCTTGTATGTGACAAGTAAAGACATAGTGATAGAAGAAGACGCGAGGAAGGCGCTGCCTGATAATGCCAAGGCAATTGTTGCCGCAGCGCTGGAAGCGCTGCAGGGCCTTGAAAATTTCACTACCGATGCAATTCACGATTTGATGAATCAAGTGCTGGTTGAATCGATGGGCGAGAAACCTCGCAATGCTTTTGGACCGCTTAGAACGGCAATATCTGGAAGAAAAGTTTCTCCACCGCTATTTGAGTCGATGGAAATATTAGGTAAGGCCGAAACCCTTGCTCGTTTAGAGCTGTTTGCCCGCGGCTAACGCTCCAGCTAGTATTGGAATCTGGGCCAGGGCCCATGTAAATCCCTTGGGGTATGGTGTAATTGGCAACACGGATGATTCTGGTTCATTTGTTCTTGGTTCGAGTCCAGGTACCCCAGCAAGTTAGATCTCTAGGCTTTGGCCAACTTCTAGGTTCTTAAACTCCCCACCATTTTCTTCGGTGACGAGCTTCACCCGCGAGTTATTCAAATCGTGACCCAGTTGGCTCAGCAGGGCATTGTGGGTTGGAAAGCAAATTTCAGGCTTTACCTCTTTTATGTAATCCATCACGTCGCCAATTTTTAGCCATGGAGCACTAGTTGGGCAGGCAAGGGCTTTTACCTTTACATCCGGCGGGGTATAGCTATCGCCGGCGTAGTAAAGATCTCCGTTTACTAAAACTGCGGTGTTTTGAATTAGCGGAATGCTTTGGTGGATGATCTGGTGCATGTCCCCAAAAAACTCAAGCTTGAAGCTGCCCACTTCGTAATAATCGCCGTGATAAACGGTCGACACATCCATTCCTCTTAGCCTTTCGGCCACCTCACTGGTTCCAAAGATCTGGACAGCCGGGTTATCTTTTTTGATTTTGGCTATCTTGGCCTCGTCGCAGTGGTCGTCGTGCTTGTGGGTGATCACTATAGCGACCACAGTGCCAAGGTTTGATAGCTCCTCGGTATAGGAACCGGGGTCAATGATGAGGGTTTGGGAGTCGATTTCGACCTCTAGGCAGGCATGGCCGTGCTTGGTGATCTTCATATTGTTCATTGTATGGCGTTGCGAGAATTGGACTACTTGTCGCTAAGCTTTCGCTCTATCAGCTGTTTAGCTGTCTAACAAAGGTGTTTTATGCGAGTGGGATTGGTTATAAATCCAACAGCCGGAGGCAATAAGGGCGCCGTGGCTGGCGAGAGCGTCCGCGCTGTTTTGGCTAGCTCTTCGCACGAGATTGTTGACCTGTCAGGCGAAAGCTACGAGGCAGCCAAAGCCAGCATCAAAGCAGCAATTTCCAATGGGGCAATTGACTTACTTGTTTTAGTTGGCGGCGATGGCATGGCACACCTTGGTGTGAACGTGTGTGCGGGGACTAATGTTCCAATGGCAATTGTTCCTGCCGGAACCGGCAATGACTCGGCAGGGATTTTTGGCATGCCGATGAACGATCCTGCCGGCTGTACCAAGTTGATTCTGGAGAATCTTTCTTTCCCAAAACCAATTGACGCTATCGAGATAGAACACAGCCTTGGTAAAACCTGGGCCATCGGTTCGGCGTCTGCGGGTTTCGATGCTTTGGTGAATGCCCGAGCTAACAAAATGAAGTGGCCAGCAGGCCCTATGAAGTATTACCTGGCTATGTTGCTCGAGCTAGCTAGCTTCAAAGCAATCAGATATCGCTCAAAGATTGATGGCGTGCCTAAGGATTTTGAAGCGATGCTCTGTGTGGTGAGTAACTCTGGTGTCTTTGGTGGGGGAATGCTGGTTGTTCCGGAAGCATCTGTCACAGATGCCAAGTTGGACCTATTGATTTTGAACAAGATCACTCGCTTCAAGCTGGTAAAGATTTTCCCTCGGGTCTATAAAGGAACACACGTAACTGACCCTGCGGTTGAGCTACTTGAGGCGACAAAAGTTGAAATCGCTGCCGATGGAATGCCTATCTACTCTGATGGTGAGTATGTTGGGCAGGCACCTTTCACAGCTACTTTGATTCCAGCAGCGCTATTGGTGATCGCTCCAGCGCTTTAGGGGGCTGTTGCCGCAAGGGTTGGTGTGGCATAATCGTAAGGTTGCTTACGGCCCCATCGTTTAGCGGCCTAGGACACTGCCCTCTCACGGCAGCGGCGCGGGTTCGAATCCCGCTGGGGTCACGAAATTCGCCTCTGATGACAAAATCTCGGGGGCGAATCTCTATTTCTGGATGATTTAGTTTCTAAAGAGGTTAGTCCAGCGGCATCGGCGGCTGGTGTGTTCCTTGAGTTTCTGGGTGCTTGGTTCGGTAGCGGGTTATAAGAACCGACAGCACAATAAGTAGAGCAACCGGCACTAGGGCTGCCATGTTCAAACCTGTAAACAAAGACAACGCAACTATCGAACCCGCTACGGCTCCGCCGGTAGCACCAGCAAGATTCTGGATCGAGTCGCTAAGACCTTGAACGTTGGTTTTTTGCTCGGAGGGAACGCTAACTACCAGTAGTGCAGAGCCTGCAACTGTGGCCGCTGACCAACCAAGGCCCAGAAGGAACAGCCCGATTGTTACCAGGTGTTCTTCCTCGGAACCAAGACCTGCAATCAATAGCGCTGCAACAAAGATGACCTGGCCAACCAAGATGGTTGTGGTTGGTCCAATCTTGTCGCTCAAGATTCCAAATAGGGGCGCAAAAGCATACATACCCAAAATATGCAGGCTGATCACAAAGCCAACAAAGACCAGGCTGCCGCCGTGGCTTGTGACGTGAACTGGCGTCATGCTCATCACGGCAACCATGGTCATATGCGATAGGGCAATGGAGACAATTGAATATCCAGCAACCGGGAACTTAGCCAAGGTTGAAAGAGCACTGGCAATTGATAGCTTTGGGCGAACCTTTACGTTCTGGGCATCAATTTGCTTGGCAACCAGTAGCGGATCTGGTCTTAGGCCAAACCAGAACACGGCGGTAGCTGACATTTGGGCAATGATGGTGAAAACAAAGGGTCCAGTCAGCTCAGGAAGCCCTAGCCACTGGCCAACGGCTTCACCTGGGCCAAATAGATTCGGTCCAGTGACGGCACCGATTGTTGTTGCCCACACGACCAAAGAAAGATCTTTACCGACTTTTTTGTCAACTGGGATATCAGTTGCTGCAAATCGTGCTTGCAAGCTGGCGGCCGAGCCAGCACCCATGAAAAACAACGCAACAAGAAGTAGTGGGAAAAGTTTCAAGCTGGCGGCGGTAATAATAAGTGTCGCTCCGGTGATCGCGAGCGCCGCTCCAAGACCAAGTGAGTATCTTCTTCCCTTGGCAAAAGCGATACGAGATAAAGGTATGGCCCAGACGGCCGTTCCGAGGGTTGAGAAAGTGGCTGCGGCACCCGACCAGGCCACAGTTCCAGATAACTCGGCGGCTAGTAGGGCACCAATAGAAAGTGTTGATCCGAGCCCGAATCCACTGAGTATTTGGCCTAGCGCTAGGGTCCTAACGGTGCGTTTTTGTAGGAAATCTAGGCCGGAAATACTCACCTGCCCAATCTACCTGCTCAAAGGTAAACTGGAGCTTCAACAAATCTAAGGTGAGACATGTCTGGTCATTCGAAGCCGCTTACATTGGCGGAAAAGCTTTGGAACAGCCATCTTGTTGCCAAGGGCGAAGATGGAGCGCCAGACCTTCTTTATATAGACCTTCACTTAGTGCACGAAGTCACCTCTCCACAGGCTTTTGATGGACTGAGACTTGCTGGACGCAAGGTAAGAAGACCCGATCTAACTATTGCCACCGAGGACCATAACACTCCAACCATCGACATAGACAAGCCAATTGCCGATCTAACCTCCAGAACCCAGATCGAAGCTCTTCGCAAAAACGCGGCGGAATTTGGCATCAGATTGCATTCCCTAGGGGACAAGAACCAGGGCATCGTTCACGTTGTTGGTCCCCAGCTTGGTTTGACCATGCCTGGTATCACGGTGGTTTGTGGTGACTCTCATACTTCTACCCACGGAGCCTTTGGGGCGCTCGCGATGGGTATTGGAACCAGCGAGGTTGAGCACGTTCTTGCCACCCAGACCCTTCCGTTGAAGCCTTTCAAGACCATGGCCATAAACGTCGAGGGAACCTTACGCCCCGGAGTTACCTCCAAAGACATTATCTTGGCCGTCATCGCCAAGATATCAACTGGCGGTGGCCAAGGCTATGTCTTGGAATACCGTGGCAGTGCTATCAGATCCCTGTCTATGGAAGCTCGCATGACTATTTGCAACATGTCAATCGAAGCTGGAGCCAGAGCTGGAATGGTTGCTCCAGATCAAATTACTTTTGACTACCTGCAAGGAAGACCACACGCTCCAACCGGAAAAGACTGGGACGACGCCGTTGCTTATTGGAAGACACTTCCTACCGATGAGGGAGCAAAGTTCGACGCTGAAGTTTTCTTGGACGCAGACACTCTGGATCCTTTTGTGACCTGGGGAACTAATCCTGGTCAAGGTGTGTCTTTGTTGGACAGCGTTCCAAACCCAGCTGACATCAAAGATCCAAATGAAAAAGCCGCAGCACTAAGAGCTTTGGAATACATGGATCTAAAACCTGGAACAAAGATGAAAGACATTCGTGTCGACACTGTTTTCTTGGGCTCTTGCACCAACTCTCGCATTGAAGACCTTCGTGCAGCTGCCGCCATCATTCAGGGCAAGAAAAAAGCAGACGGCATCCGCATGATGGTTGTCCCAGGATCACAAAAGGTTCGCATCCAGGCTGAAGAAGAGGGCCTAGACAAGATATTCAAAGACTTCGGTGCCGAGTGGAGATTCGCCGGCTGTTCGATGTGTTTGGGTATGAACCCAGATCAGCTCGCCGCTGGCGAGCGGGCCGCTTCTACATCAAACCGTAACTTCGAAGGTCGCCAGGGTAAGGGTGCTAGAACGCACCTTGTTTCACCGCTTGTTGCTGCAGCTACCGCTATTCGCGGGACTTTGTCATCACCAGCAGACCTAGAGGTGGTGGCCTAATGGAAAAGATTTCAACTTTTTCTGGTGTTGCAGTTCCCCTGAAAAGATCAAATGTTGATACCGACCAGATCATCCCGGCAAGTTACCTGAAGCGAATTACCAAAACTGGTTTTGAAGACGCGCTGTTTGCTTCTTGGAAAGCCGAGCCTGATTTTGTTTTGAACCAGCCGGTTTTTCAAAACGGTGAAGTTTTGATTGCAGGACCTGATTTTGGAACCGGATCTTCTAGAGAGCATGCCGTCTGGGCACTTCGCGATTGGGGATTCAAGGCGGTGTTCTCAGCAAAGTTTGCTGACATCTTCACAGGCAATAGCGGTAAGCAGGGACTTATTACTGGCGTGATCACCGAGGAGCAAACCAAGCAGATTTGGGACATCATCGATGCCAACGAAGGTATTGCCGCCAGCGTGGATTTGCCGAATCAGACGCTGTCTGTTGGGGATTTGACTGTTTCTTTCGAGATAGATGCCTATACCAAGTGGCGATTAATGGAAGGCCTAGACGACATTGCACTAAGTTTGAGGGACGAGGGAGCAATTACTTCCTATGAGTCATCACGCGAGGCGTGGAAGCCACTAACTTTGCCAGCTAAGGGAATCTAATGAGCGTCATTACGGTAAACGGCGGAAAGCCGCTTTCAGGTCGCGTTGACCTCAAGGGAGCTAAGAACCTTGTTACCAAGGCAATGGTTGCAGCCCTACTGGCTGATTCCCCAAGCGTTCTAAAAGACGTTCCGAAAATCAGCGATGTCGAGGTTGTTGCAAGGCTTCTTGAACTGCACGGTGTAACCATCAACTTCAATGACGATGGCGTTATGGAACTTGACCCCAGAGGCGTCAAGCAAGCTCGCATGGTGGATATAGACGCCCACGCAGGATCTTCCAGAATTCCAATTCTGTTCTGCGGCCCGCTACTTCACCAGCTAGGTGAGGCTTTCATCCCAGACCTTGGAGGCTGTCACATTGGTGACCGCCCGGTTGATTTCCACTTAGATGTCTTGCGTAACTTTGGAGCCGTAATCGAGAAGTCCCCAAACGGAACAAGGCTAAGCGCGCCAAACGGTCTGCACGGAGCCAAGCTCTCTCTTCCATACCCAAGCGTTGGCGCCACTGAGCAGGTGCTGCTAACTTCGGTTCGCGCGAAGGGCCTAACTGAGCTTTCTGGTGCTGCAATTGAGCCCGAGATTATGGACCTGATCGCGATCTTGCAAAAGATGGGTGCGATCATTTCGGTCGATACTGATAGGACCATCCGCATCGAAGGTGTCGAAACCCTAAATGGTTACACCCACCGCGCACTTTTTGATCGCAACGAAGCTGCTTCCTGGGCAGCAGCAGCTTTAACCACCGGAGGAGAAATCTTTGTTGGGGGAGCAAGACAGATTGAGATGACAACTTTCCTGAACGTTTTCAGGAAAGTTGGCGGTGGTTTTGACATTGAAGACGATGGAATTCGTTTTTACCAGAAGGGTGAAGATTTGCATCCTGTAGTTATCGAAACTGATGTTCACCCCGGTTTCATGACTGACTGGCAGCAACCGCTGGTTGTTGCTCTCACCCAGGCCAAGGGTCTTTCGATTGTGCACGAGACTGTTTACGAGAACCGGTTTGGATTCACCGACGCACTTGTCCAGATGGGTGCCCAGATTCAGATTTACCGCGAGTGCCTTGGCGGTAACCCTTGCCGTTTTGGTCAGATGAACTTCTATCACTCTGCGGTTATTTCTGGCCCAACCGCACTGCACGGTGCGGACATTGTGGTTCCGGACTTGCGCGGAGGATTTAGCCACATGGTTGCGGCTCTTACTGCCAAAGGTGTATCAAACGTGAGCAATGCACAGCTAATTTCTCGTGGTTACGAGCACTTCATTGACAAGCTCTCAGATCTTGGGGCCGACTTTAGTTATGCGGAGTAAGCGTGGCTAAAAAGCAAAAGCTAATTCCAATGCCGAAGGTGACTTCGGATGAGAATCCTCTTGCAGTTCGTATAATTGCATTTTTTGTTGCTCCCATTCTTAGATTGTTTTTCAAGGTTGAAGTTACGGGTATTGAAAAGCTTCCCAAGAATGGCGCCTACATTCTGACTCCGAATCACGCCACGAATGTTGATGGATTGGCAGTTGCTTACTTCATCTACAAGATCTTGAAACGTGGCCCACACTTTTTTGCTAAGGAAGCTCTTTTCAACATTCCACTCATTGGCAAGATCTTGCTTGCTGGTGGACAGATTCCGGTGTTTAGAAAAGGCGGTCAGCGAAACGATGACTCCTTCAAGATCGCGAACTCATACCTAAAAGCAGGTCACATGATCTGCATCTATCCAGAAGGAACTCTAACCAGAGAGCCAAATCTTTGGCCGATGCGCGGTAAGACCGGAGCTATTCGCTTAGCCCTTGAAAGCGGTGTTCCGGTTTACCCAATTGCCCACTGGGGTAGTGAGCAAATAATGGGCCGTTACTCCAGTAAGTTCCGTCCGGGATTTTGGAAGAAAGTTCAAATTCTGGTGGGCGATGAAATTGATCTAGCCAAATATCGTAAAGAGAATTTGAGCCCTGAAGAACTTTTGGAAGCAACCGAACATGTGATGCGGCGCATCACAGCTTTGGTAGAGCAGCTTAGAGGCGAGAAG
>JBIIXH010000033.1:0-7945 GCA_044338475.1 Rhodoluna sp. | reverse complement strand
GTGGTTTCATAAATAACCCAGGACCTATCCCCAAGGGTTATCTCGCCGGTTGGCTTATTAGCCTCGAGCTGTATTTGTATCCAGGTCTGATTCACCTCAAGGCCTTGAGTCATCGCAATAAATTCGCTATTTGGTCCAACGAATCCGGCATACCAGGTCGCTACTCCATCTTGTGCTGCTGACCTGAAACGGGCTGCATTTGAATACCAGTCGACCGGGAGAGTAGGAACCAACAATAAACCCGGAGCCTCACTTGCAGCCTGAGATGCAATCTCCTGATAGTCAACTGCTTGCACTCTGTTGGAGTCATCACGGGGCACGGCCAAAATTAGAACCAGCATGACCCCAATGGTTGCGCCAAGCGAAAGAAGCAGGTTAATTAAAGTCTGGCGCGCACGACGCTTTGCAGCGGCATCGCTCACTCGGCGCCAGTCTTCTTAGCTTTAGCTACTTTCTCAAGCTGATCTCTGGCTCCCGAGAGCCACTTCTCGCAGCGATTAGCCAAAGCCTCGCCACGCTCCCAAAGCTGCATTGATTTTTCTAGGGTCACTGAACCAGTTTCTAGTTCAGCTACGACCTTCACTAATTCGTCACGAGCCTGCTCGTAGCTCATCGCATCGATGTCTTTGTTGGTTTCACTCATTATGCCTCTAGCCTACTTTCAATCTGCCGTGACTCCGAGCTCTCCGCCCGAGAGTGTAACCCTCAATTGCTCGCCCTTGGATACTTTCTTTGGGTCGGTTACCAAACCGCCCTTGGTAGTTCTAACAACCGCGTATCCTCGATCCAAAGTCAGCTTGGGAGATAGCGCTCTGACTTGGCCACGAAGACCGGTAATTTGTAACTGCTCTTTCTCGAGGAAGTTTCTAGTTTGATACTGAACACTTGATAGAAACTGGCTAATAATCGCAGCGCGTTCGTCAACGATCGTGAATGGATTGGCAAAAACAGGCCGGGTTCTAATTCCCAAAATTAACTCCAGCTGGTTTTGGACATAGCCAACCACCCGAAGTGAGATTCTTTCCAGCGCCGTGGCAATCTTCTTACGCTCATCAACTACGTTGGGCACAACCTTCAAGGCCGCATCGGTTGGAGTCGAAACGCGAAGGTCAGCAACCTCATCGGTAAGCGGTCGATCAGCTTCGTGTCCAATAGCACTGACAATCGGCGTCTTGCAGTTAGCAACCGCTCGCACCACTTGCTCGTCGGAGAACACCAGGAGGTCCTGAAATGATCCGCCGCCACGGGTAAGAATTATTACGTCTACTTCGCTATCAGCATCGAGGGACTGGATGGCCTTGATGATCTCAGCCGCAGCTTTATCTCCCTGGACAGGAGTGTGCTGGACCTTGAAGCGCACTTCTGGCCAGCGCAGCTTGGCATTTTGTAAAACATCTTTCTCCGCGTCGCTGTTAGCTCCTGTGATTAGCCCAATCAGGTTTGGAAGAAAAGGCAGTGGCTTCTTTCTCTCAGCTAGAGTGAGGCCCTCCTTGATTAGCTGTTGACGTAGCCGCTCGATTCTTTCTAGTAACTCACCGAGACCGACTTTTCTGATGTCTAGAATGTCCATGCTGGTCTTTCCAGAGCGCTCCCAAAAGTCTGGATGCACTAGAGCAACTACTCGGTCACCGGCTGCTAACTCTGAAATGGTTCGAAGGACATCTGGTCTTCTTGAGTGAATAGAGAAACCCTTATCGGCAACTAGGTCTCTTAGCTCGCCAAAGAAAACGTCTTTTTTGGGGTTGATTTGTGAAATCTGGCCCTCAACCCAGACATTGCCAAGCCTGGTAATCCAATCCTTTAGAGAGGAAGTGAAATTGGCCACACTCCAGGGGGTTAGCTCGCTGGACACTCGAGATTCAGCGGATTGCTGCTCCTGATCGTCTGACATGACGGTTCCTTCGACTGGCTTAGTTATCTCTCGTAAGATTGAGCTGTGACCCAAATTAATATTACCCCTTCTAAGCGTGTGCTCTTAGCGGCCCCAAGAGGGTACTGTGCCGGTGTAGACCGAGCCGTTATTGCCGTCGAAAAGGCTTTGGATCACTACGGAGCTCCGGTTTATGTTCGTAAGGAAATCGTGCACAATAAGCACGTTGTAACTGGTTTGGAAAAACGCGGAGCAATCTTCGTTGACGAAGTTGACGAAGTTCCAGAAGGCTCAACTTTGGTTTTCTCAGCGCACGGGGTTTCACCGGCGGTTGTAAAAGCTTCCGAAGCTAGGGGTCTAAACACCATTGACGCCACCTGTCCTCTTGTAACAAAGGTGCACCGAGAGGTTCAAAGATTTGCAGCAGAAGAGTACGACATTTTGCTTATTGGCCACGAAGGTCACGAAGAAGTAGAAGGAACCGCAGGCGAAGCTCCGGACCACGTTCAACTAGTAGATGGCTTGGAAGGAATTGAAAACGCCAAAGTAAAAGACCCCAAGAAGGTTATCTGGCTTTCACAAACAACCCTTTCGGTTGACGAAACAATGGAAACAGTTTTGAAACTGCGAGAGAAGTTTCCAACACTGCAGAATCCTCCAAGCGACGACATCTGCTACGCAACACAAAATCGCCAGGTTGCAATCAAGAAAGTCGGGTCAGAGTCTGATCTGGTTCTCGTTATTGGCTCGGCCAACTCTTCGAACACCGTTCGTCTAGTCGAGGTGGCTCTGGAGGCTGGAGCGAAGGCTGCTTACCGAATTGATTACGCCAGTGAAATCAAGGAAGAGTGGTTTGAGGGGGTTGAGACGGTAGGGGTATCCTCTGGCGCCTCGGCACCGGAGGAGCTGGTCGATGAAGTTCTTGAATATCTAGAGAAGCGTCAATTCGGTAAGCCGATTGAGATCACAACCGCTGAAGAAGATGTTCAGTTCTCACTGCCTAAGGAATTACGTAAGGATCTAAAAGAAGCTGGCCAAGATACTAGCAATAAGGCTAAGCGCGCCTAGGAGCCAAAATCAGTTTCTTTGTGGGGATGACCAGACTGGTCATACGTTGTCCAGACACCGACTTGCTTGTCTAAATCGAAACTCCCAGACCGCATCAAGGTTCCGTCTTTTCTAAAAAATTCCCAGTATCCGTGCATCTTGGAGTCTTTGTACTTCCCCTTGTATCTAGGATTTCCATTGTCATAGAAGGGGTCCCGTTCGGGCATTAGGCGGTTGGAGACTTTCCAGCGGACCCCAACTGGCTTGCGGCCTGGGAAACTCTGGCTGCCATTGAAGCTTCAGCTAGCTTGCCCCAGGCCCTTGGGTCGTAGGCCTTTTTGTTTCCAACTTCGCCATCTACTTTTAGCACGCCATCGTAGTTTGCAAACATGTGTCCGGCGATAGCGCGAGTGAATGCGTACTGAGTGTCAGTGTCGATGTTCATCTTGATTACACCGAAGCTAACAGCGTCTGCAATCTCTTTGTCTGTCGATCCAGATCCGCCATGGAACACGAGATCAAAGGGAAGATCCTTCGAATACTTTTTACCTACTGCATTTTGAATTTCATCGAGTAGCTCTGGCTTTAGCTTGACACTTCCAGGTTTGTAACTTCCGTGGACATTTCCAAAAGTAAGTGCTGTTAGGTAGCGACCGTTTTCTCCAAGCCCAAGAGCCTCAACGGTGGCCATGCCATCTTCGACGGTTGTGAATAGGTCTTTTCCAGAGCCACCCTCAACTCCATCTTCTTCTCCGCCAACAACGCCCACTTCGATTTCCAGAATGGATCCGATGGATTTCGTTCTTGCTAGTAACACTTTTGCAATTTCAAGGTTCTCTTTTAGTGGCACGGCTGAGCCATCCCACATGTGGGAATTGAATAGCGGGTCCAAACCACTCTTTACTCGCTCAGCAGATACTTCCAAAAGCGGCCTAACGAATCCATCTAATTGACCCTTGGCGCAGTGATCAGTGTGAAGGGCCACGGTGATTCCATATCCCTTAGCGGCCTCGCGCACGAAAGCAGCCATCGCCTGGGCTCCGATTGCCATCGACTTTACTGTTGAACCTGACCAGTATTCTGCCCCGCCAGTTGACACCTGCAGGATTCCATCAGAGCCCGACTCCTGAAGGCCCTGGAGTGCTGCAATTGCAGTAGCTGAAGAGGACACATTGATTGCCGGATAGGCGAACTTCTGGGACTTTGCTCTATCGAGCATGGCTAGGTAGGCATCTGGGCTTGCTACTGGCATGGCTTAGTTCTCCTTATGGATGGCTGGCTCTTTTAGTGGTGCTGCTAGGTCGACGTCTTCTGTCAAAAATGCCTCAGGTAAGTTATCAATGTGTTCCAGTCCGCTAGTGGGCTGGGAAACCTTTACAGCTCCCCACTGAACCGCAGCCATGGCACCAATAGGAACATTGAAGGCAACACCGTAACCCTTCTCATCTTCCGATAGCGGGTTGTTAGTAATTGCTGCTAGGAACCCAGCCAGTGTCGCATCGCCAGCACCAACTGTGTTGATTACTTTTACGGGTGCAGTCCTTGTTGCCCAAGCGCGAGTCTTAGTCACAGCCAACATGCCATCAGCGCCGAGTGATGCCAACACGCACTCAACACCGTGTGAGCAAAGTTCTCTAGCTGCTTCAATAACGTCTCCATTGGTAAGTAAGTCTCTGCCAACAGCAGAAGCAAGCTCTTCGGCATTAGGTTTCAAAATTGCAGCTTCACCTTGGCGGACCCAGTAGGACAATGGATCACCACTGGTATCCAACACAACTCGAACGCCAAGCTTTTCCATGCGTTCAAAGATTGGGTGAAGATCCACAAAAGTTCCAGTTGATTCATCAGTTGGTAAAGCGCCAGCGACAACTAGCCACTTTGCGTCATTATCAATCACCGTTTTCTCGGTTAGCTCAATAACCTGCTCCCACTCTTTTGAACTAAGCGGCTTGGGAGCTTCGTTTACCTTAGTAGTTGTTCCACCACGCTCCAGGATGGTGGTCGAAACGCGAATAGTTCCATCAATCCAAAGCGGAACAAGAAAATTCTTGGAGCCGGTTCTTTCTAGGATTCCCTTTTCGGCGTTACCAATCGGGACAACCGCTGGTGCTGGAATTCCTGCTAGATGAAGGGCCCTTGCCACGTTGATTCCCTTACCCGCAAGCTCTTCGCCCACAGAATCCGCTCTATTGACAGCACCGCTAGTTAAATTGGTGACGGTGTATGTTCTATCAAGAGTTGGAGCAGGCGTCAGAGTGACAATAGGGGACTTGGTTGTCATTCCAGACATGCAGTTTCTCCTTGCGGATTCAGGATGAGGAGATAGCTATCAAGCTATCCCCCAGGGATTTGGAGCTGCAAACGCCTTTGTGAGCTTGATTTCGAGTATAACCAAACCCAACAGTTGCCCACCTAGAGCGAAAAACCCCTGAAAATCAGTCCTTCTGGAGCTCGTTTGCAGTGATTGAAGTGGCCCCAGCCTCGATCGGTGTTGGGGTGGAAATCTCTTCGGTTCCGAGCTGATTTTCATCTAAATCGTTGAGTTTTCTGGCTGTCACGAGAACGCGTGTTTCTAGGGATGAAACGAATGAGTTGTAATCCTTTACCGTGTTGGTGATTGAGCGGCCGAGTCTATCGGCGTGCTCAGCAATCTTGCCAACTCGCTCATACAGCTCTTTTCCAATTCGAATCATGTTACGAACGGAGCTCTCATCGGCATTTTGTCGCCAAATGTAGTTGATTGTCTTCAACACCGAAAACAAGCTAACGGGTGAAGCCAAGGCAACATTTTTCTTGAAGGCGTATTCCAGTAAAGCAGGATCCGCATCCAAAGCCGCAGAGAGCAATGATTCGGAGGGCACGAACGCAATCACGAAGTCCGGACTGGCATTTAGCCCGGTCCAATATTCCTTGCTTGAAAGAGCATCGATGTGAACCTTCATAGCTTTGACGTGGGCAGTGATTAACTCTTGTCTTCTTCTAGCGTCCTCACCTTCCGCGTGCTCCGAAATCGCAGACGCTTCTTGGTAGGAATTAAATGGCACCTTTGAATCAATAGCCAAAGACTTTCCGCCAGGCAGGTTAATTATTAGGTCCGCTCTTCCTGCACCACTGTCGGTAGAAAAAGTTGTTTGCTCGCTAAAGTCAGCTTGCTTGATAAGCCCCGCAAGCTCAACTAGCTTTCTAAGTTGCGTTTCACCCCAAACGCCTCGAATGGAATTTGAAGACAGGGCCTGAGAAAGCGCCATGGTGGTCTTGCGAAGTTGCTCGTCAGAAGCAACTGCGTTCTTGAGCTGCTCTTGAATTGTTCCAAATTGCTCGGTTCGCTCTTTTTCGAGTGAGGCAACAGAACGCTGCATTTGCTCTAAGCGATCTTTCACTGGGGCGAGTTCTTTGAGGAGTCTGTTTTCTTCCCGGTCTCGTTCCTCTCTAGACATTCGTTCACGATTAGCCGTTTCCAGTGCGGCGCTAAGGCCGGTAACGGTGGCTTCGGCAGAAGCGAGCTTGATAGCTAGCGAGCCATCGCCGCCTTGGCCCCTTGAGCGGAGCATCGCAATCAATACGCCAATAATTAGGCCAACGGCTAACCCAATGCCTAGATATAAAAGTTCCATGTTTAGAACTATGCCATTAGCTTGGGACAAAAAACGCCACTAGAGCGTGACAAGCTGAACCTTTGTAGCCTGCAGCAGCGATGGTAGATCCTCCACACCATGTCTTTGGGCGGCGTGAATCACAATTCGGGCACAGGCATCACTGTCTGCGAGCGCGTTATGGTGCTCGAACTCTTCGTGTCCAATGGCATAAGCCACTGCGTTGAGCCGATAGCTTTCGAGGTTATAGGTCTTTCTTGCAATCCTTAGCGAGCAGCCAAATCGAAGCTCCGGTAGTGCTTGGTTCACGGCCTGGGCGCTAGCTATTAGAACCCCCAGGTCAAAAGCCGCGTTATGGGCAACTATCAAATCATTGTCTAGAAATTCAAGAATTTGACCGACAACCTCAGAAAACATCGGAGCATCCTTTACTTGCTCTGGAGTAATCCCATGGACTCTGATGTTGCCTTCGCTAAACCAATCGTGGGGAACAGGCGGTCGAAAAAGTAGCTCTAGGGTCTCAACCGGCTTAGAGTCTCGAACCCTGACCAACCCAACAGCACATGCACTAGCAGGGGAGCCATTAGCGGTCTCGAAGTCTATGGCAGTGAAATCTAAGGGCATAGAAGTAGTCTGCCAGTTGCTAACGACAGGTAGAGTGGTATCCCGTGGCTCTAACAATCGGAATCGTGGGACTACCCAATGTGGGTAAGTCGACTCTCTTCAACGCACTAACCAAGAACAACGTTCTTGCAGCCAACTACCCCTTCGCAACCATTGAGCCAAACGTTGGTGTAGTAAACCTTCCTGACGAACGACTTGCCAAGCTTGCTGAGCTGTTTAGTAGCGAAAAGATTCTTTCGGCCCCTGTTTCCTTCGTTGATATTGCAGGCATAGTAAAAGGTGCCTCCGAAGGTGAAGGGCTTGGTAACCAGTTCCTAGCCAACATCCGAGAGGCAGATGCTATCGCTCAGGTGGTTAGAGGCTTCTCAGATTCAGACGTAATCCACGTGGATGGCAAAGTCGAGCCATCAAGCGACATTGAGACCATTAACACCGAATTGATGCTCGCGGACTTACAGACTCTAGAGAAGGCAAGGCCGCGAATCGAAAAGGAAATAAAAGGTAAAAAAGCAGAGCCCGAAGCCCTGGTGGCAATAGATCAGGCGCTCGCCGAGTTGAATGCCGGTAACCCACTTTCCAAGACCAATGTCGACCTCTCGCCAATCAAGGAGCTGGGTTTACTAACGGCCAAGCCAACCATCTATGTTTTCAACGTCGATGAAGCCGTGCTTACCGATCCAGCGAAGAAAAAGGCCATGGCCGATCTAGTCGCACCAGCCGAGGCCGTATTTTTGGACGCTAAAGTCGAATCCGAGCTAATTGACCTAGAAAAATCTGAAGCCGCTGAGCTACTTGCCTCCTTAGGTCAAGA